>JAFWKS010000356.1 GCA_017511325.1 Erysipelotrichaceae bacterium | reverse complement strand
CGGTCTTCCCGTCTTTGCTGACTTGTCTTTCGTTTGCAGAAACAACAAGCACAGAGATCTTTTCGGCATTCGCCTTAAGAAACTTTGCACTCGGGCTGTCTGCTTTGATCAGAAAGTTGAACCACGGGGTAACATATTCGTTAGTTTCCTTATCCTTGTAGGATGGTTCAGCTACACCGAACGATAGATACTCCTTGTTTGTTCCCCTTTCTTCACATTTCCCTAAACGTCCATAAACAGTAAGTTTTGCCATATTTTTGTCCCTCCTTTTTCATGGCTAAAAAGTAACAGACAAATTTTGCAAATAAAAAACAGCATAATAAAAATCATATTTCTATGATTTCAAAAATGCTGTTTATTGCAAAAATCTGTTATTTTTTACAGATTCATTATATTATTTCGACTTACCCTTTTCAATTCCTGACGAGGTCTTTGAATTCTTTTGATTCCTTGTTTCGTAAATCAATGTGATCAGTTCATTTACCAGAAGGCGATCTTCATCATTAAGATCAGAATAAAAAGAAGACAGAGAAACCGATACAGGTTTGCAGTTAACATGTTTGAGATTGACGTGCGATCCGTAAGCGGTAATTTCCATGCCGGATTCCCCTTCTCCCAGGGCCAGCCACATAGGATCAACCCCAAGCACCTGAGCCAATTTGGTCATATTCGTTTCGTTCGGTTTCCTGGTCCCCTTCTCATAGTCGGCGATCTGAACCTGATGAAGACCGACTTTTGAAGCAAGCTCGACCTGTGTCATTTTCGATGACTTTCTAGATTCCCTGAGCCGTTTCCCAAAACGGACGAAATTGTCTTTTTCCATTACCAAATTGACTTTATCCATATCTCTATAATACCAAACATATTATACTTTTGAGCTTTCTTTAGTGTATGCTGTTTTCTCTTGATGCGGCTTGGTTCAGCATTCTCTCGTTGTAGTTCTTTATTTCTGTCGGGAAGACCATTTTAGTGTAGATATTGCACCTAGTCTGCTCTTCCCCCGTTTCTGTATCCCCGCAACAAATCAGCAGGTTTTAGAAACAAAATAAGACCATAACTACTCTTTGTTTGTATGCTGCATCTCCAAAGCAAATCTGTAGAAGGTCTTATTCTGGACTTTTTCTTCGTTGCTTGCGAGTTTGTTTGAAAGCTTGATTACTTTTCCGCCAAAATTTGGATTCATCTTCAGATATTTCTTCAGTGAAGCAGACTTCAGGTTTTCTCCTGACTTGACTTCGATAATTGTTAGTATATCCTTTATCTCTATCACGAAATCAAGATCCAACTGCTGCTCCATATTCAGATAGGTAGTATTATTATTTTTCCTTGCATTGGCAATAACGCAGGCGACAGCGTTTTCATAAATTCCCCCGATATCAATATCTTCGCTTCCGCTTAAAACGTTATAGCGTTTCTCTGAGGGAAACATACTCATAAGAATACCGGTGTCCAGCAGAAACAGTTTAAAGTCTTCCTCTTCGATATATGAAGAGAGCGGTTTTTGAATCGTTTTTAAATTGTCGCAATAAATCACAAGTCCGGCATCATACAGCCAATCCAGTGCATCATTGAACATTCTTGATCTGCCGTTTTTTTCGACCCTTCGATACATGAATTTCTTGTTTTGTTCTTTCAAATGAGTCGGTATCGATTCAAAACATTTCTGGATCTTGATCTTCATTGGCTCTGTATCACCATATTTACGAATATCTTGGATGTAGCCGGTCTTAAGATCACTCTGTACTGAGTAGACATCGTCATAATTATGTGTATCAACAAAAGTTCTGACCGCTTCCGGCATGCCCCCGATCACGATGTATTTTCTAAACAGATCAGCTAAAATTTCATGAGTAGAGGCGGTCACAGAATCAGACCGCAATATATTTTCTATGAAATCAGAGTTAAATCCAAAGGCCCAAAGGAATTCTTCAAAGTCCATTGGATACATGGAAAGATGCTGAACATATCCAACCGGATAGGATCCGGAGAAGTCTCTTTTCAACGCAACACCGAGCAATGAACCACTGGCAACCACATGATATAAACCGCTTTGCATAGAAAAAGCCTTCAGAGCAATAATGGCGTTTTCACATTCCTGGCATTCGTCAAGAAAAATGAAGTATGGATTGCCAGGATTATCCTTGAAATTGACGTTCCGGAAGCGGATATCGCTGGATACTCTTCGCATGATTGCTTCCGGAGACAGATCCCCTTCAAAGAACTGGCTCATGTCCTTGCTGATGATGAAATCCATTTTAATGATCTTGTCTGCTGGATAGTTTTCAGCCGCAAATTCATCAATGATATATGTTTTTCCTACCTGTCTTGCTCCCTGAATAAAAAGACACTTTTTCTTCTTTGCTGATTTCCATTTCAATAAATCATCATAGATCTTTCTCTTCATAAAATACCTCTATGCCACTATTTTAACTTTTTTATGTTTAAAAATGCCACTTTTTTATTTTTTTATGATATCTTTCTGCCACTTTCATGATTCTTTTACATTTTCACAAAAATATTTTAAGTGGACCAAACAAATCAACACTCCGCACAACTGATGTTGTGATATTCCTGATTCATCCTGAGATTGCTTTTTCGGTTGGTGTTAAAGCCCAAGTGCTTTAGCCTTAGGCTACTGACTCAGACTATGAGATCCAGAACCGGAAGAGGTATCGTTACGGATGAACATGCTCATATAAATTGGCAGATATATCATCTTTCCGTCTGTTTTGACATCATAATTTGTAAATACATAGGCTTTATTGATTTCGTATTCTCAATATTTGACATTTTTTCAATTAATATTTTGCGATAAATTACATTTTTTCAATTATTTATAGACAAACTTGCAGAATAACGAGCCTCGCAAGGCATGAGGAATACTTGAAAATTGCACATCATCTTTTCCACTATCATTGCTACCGCATTTCTTCCTGTTCAAGAATCTGATGATGTCTTCGACAGAGATGCCCCATATATGCCACGGCAATAGCTGATGTTTCGTTCGGAGCAGATCCGGGCAGCAACTACTTATTTTTTGTCTGCATTCAACGCATCAAGTAGTCGCTCTGATATATTCTCCAATCTGTCAATGCTTTGGTCTGTATAGTTGCTAAGCTCAAGTTCTCTGCAGATCCTCACAACGGCTGCGTGTTCTCTGCAGGCAACAGCTAGTGTTCTGATATCTTCTTCATTTAAATTTATTGTCATGTTAAGTCCTCCTACGTATATAATTTGATCCAATAATTAATAAGTTTAGTGGCCTAATAGTACTGTCCCGAACGAAACTTTCTACTGAAACTTTATATTCGGCCGAATACATAAAATGTGCCCAAATTATTTACAGTCAAGAAGACTTGGCAATTTGTAAAACAAAAAAGCAATATAAAAAATAGTTAATAATCACAGTAAATGCTGATCAACAGTTTACAATAATATAATATCACACATATTATATTTTTGCAAAGATAATTGCTGAATCGAACACAAAAAAAGACAGCCGAATATAATAACTGCCGAATAGAACGTCATTTTTATTGAAAAACATTTTATTTTTAACAGAATTCATTATAGCAAAATTGAATGGTATTAGGCAGAATTGTTGGTCTTGTAAAACATTTTTTAATGCCATATACTATTATTCCTATTTGAATTCCTGAAGTATACGCTCTATTTTTATATTCTCTTTTATTCTTTGTTCAGCCGCCTTTTTGTCATTGATACATTTTTCCGCTTCTTCTTTGGAAGAGAATAATTTGGATTTTCTAAGCCGGATCCCTCCGCTAGACTCAAGGTGATGCTTGCCACCGCTGATATAATGCGAATCAGTAGTCCCATATCTCAGAGTTACAAAATCACCGCTGATTGAGACAACTGTTGCTTTTCAGATAGAGTTGTTGGTTTCGATATAAAAGACTTCATCACCCTTTTTCATCAACAACTATTTTACTTCATCTTTGACCCCCGTATATAACCAAGAGTAAACGACTTTGTAATCGCATCGAACAGAACATTTCCAAGCTTGTCTGAACCCTTGCAAGTGGTAGCCATTTGCATCAGTTCACCAATCTCAATTGCGTCCAGTTCTTCGGTGTTTCTTAAATCACAGATCATTTTCTTTTCTTTCTCAGTCATATATTTTCTTTTTCTACCTCCTTTGACTTGAAAAGTATTAGCTCCAGTTTTCTGGATTTTCTGCTTCTTTAAGGATTGAATGAATCCGATCCGCATAATTTGTGAAGCCGATCTGTTCCTCGATCACAGCACAAATGAGCTCTTCAGCTTCTTGTTCTGAATATCCATCTTTTAAAAGCGCATGAAAAATGGATTCGTAAGGACTGTTGTCTATATAACTTCTCATGATCCAATTGTTTCATACAAGTAACAACAGGAATTCTCATTTTTTTATCAATTTTTTATACGAATCTTTCAACAAATGTGGAAAATGTTCGGATAAGGAACAATTTTTGTACAAGGCAAAACATAGAATGAAAGTGTACAAAGGAGATCCTGCTATGGATAAGAAGATCTATATCACAATCAATCATCTCGATGACTTTGAAAGCCAGATGTTCCTCAAAACAGGGGATGCCCTGGTCTTAAAGAAAGACAAAAAGAATACCTATGATGATGAAGCAATCGCTGTATTCACAAAAGATAATTACAAATGCGGCTATGTAGCTAACTCGGTGCGTTCTGTTGCAAGAGGAACCTTTAGCGCCGGTAGAGTGTACGATTTGATTGAAGACGAAGCAAGATGCTGTGTCAGGTTTATTCTTCCAGAAGAAGGATGCTTGATTGCTGAAATAGTTTAGTTAGGATGGAATAATTATGGCAAACTATCAGGATTGCAGAATTCGTTGTAGTGAAGAAACCGCAAGGCAGATCATTGAATATGATCATGATATTTACGACGGATATTTAAGCATGAACAAGGCTCTTGGTGTTGATGAAAACATCTATCTTTCAACTGGAATCGGTTTTAGATGGGGATGCCCGATAAGCAAGACAGAAGATGGCAGAATCGATATTGGCTTTGAGATCCGCTGGTATCCTAATCTGGAATACTTTTATCAGTTAATCGAAAAGTATCATGATATCGAATGGTGGATGATGTATGAATTTGAAACTGTCTTTCATTACTATTATCAGGATAACGAAGTGATAGAAGATGTTCATAGTCTAAGCGTAGCTGAAGAAAATTACATGCAGGAACTATGGGATTCGGATGAGGTTTATCCGATGCTGTATACCGAAAAGACAGATCAGAGCATATTCGTAAATCTCCACATCATGCCT
>JAFWKS010000355.1 GCA_017511325.1 Erysipelotrichaceae bacterium | reverse complement strand
CGACGATCATGATCAGATAGTAGACGATACCGCCAATGATGACAAACAGCAGCCTGATCGCAAAGTTCGTGCCTTTAGGGAAGATTACTTCCGCCAGGACTTCACCGATGATGATTGCAGCCAGGCCGATAACGATCGCACCACGGCCCATATTGATATCCGAGAAACCCTGATACTGAGCCATCAGTCCTCCCGCCAAAGCAACCAGCCCGTTTCCTAAGGCGAAGCCGATTACTTTCATATTGTTGACATTGATGCCCTGGGCCAGAGCCATGTGATTGTTGTTGCCGGTAGCACGGATCGCTGAACCCTGTTCAGTTCCAAAATACCAGTACATCACACCGATCATCACAGCTGCAAAGATCGCGCCGATGAGGATCGCATTCGGAATATTGCGCATCGTGATGATGACATCATTCTTGGTCGGGTTGCATGAAACGTTGGCGACCATGCCCATGATGTGCAGGTTGATCGAATACAAGGCAAACTGGACCAGGATGCCTGACAAGATCGCAGGTATCTTCAACTTGGTATGAATAAGTCCGGTAACACAGCCAACGAGTATACCGACCACAAACGCAATAATCATAGCGATCCATGGATTGATGCCCTTGGTTATAAGTACGACGGCTGTTGCGCCACCAGTGGCAAAAGAGCCATCTACCGTAAGGTCTGACTCTTTCAATACTCTAAATGTTATATATACTCCCAAAGCCATGATTCCCCAGATTATACCCTGGGCCACACCGCCGGGAACACGCGCTATAAGATTCTGTATAGTTATCATATGCTGTTATTTTTCTATTGCGACAAATCCTTCCGGGATCTCGATTCCGAACTGTTCACAAAGATCCGCATTGTATTTCTTGACCGGTTCTGGGAAGTACTGAATCGCCATCTCAGAGATGTTGGCTTCACCCTTTAAGACTTTGATGGCCATCTTGCCTGTTTCAGCGCCGAGATCATAGTAGTTGATCGAAAGTGTAGCGATACCGCAGCTTGAGCAGACGCCTTCTTCTCCAGCGATGGCCGGGATCTTCTTTTCGATAACGACATTGGCGATCGTTTCAGCGCATGATGCCACAGCGTTGTCTGTAGGAAGGAACAGTGCATCGACCTGACCGCAGACATCTTCAGTGACCATGGCAATATCATTGGAATCGGTGAATGCCTTGTCTACGACCTTGATGCCGTTATCTTCAAGATATTTCTTGACGACCTGGACCTGGTAGATCGAGTTGGCTTCATTTGAACAGTAGATGATACCTACAGTCTTGGCTTCAGGTAACAGATCAAGGAACATCTGAGCCTGCTGATCAAGCGGTGCCAGATCGGAAGTACCTGAGACGTTGCCGCCAACTACGCCGTTGAAGTTTTCAATACCCAGAGCTACGCCATATTCAGTAACAGATGTACCGAGGATCGGAATCTCGCCGGTAGCTGAAGAAGCAGCCTGAAGTGCGGGTGTGGCATTGGCCATGATCAGATCGACATCATTGTTGACAAAGCCGCTGACGATCGTTGCGCAGGTCGCGCTGTCTCCGGCAGCGTTCTGTTCATCGATGTCCACATTTTCGCCAAACTCGGCAATTAGTACATCTTTGAAACCCTGAGTAGCTGCATCCAGTGCCGGATGCTGAACAAGCTGAACGATACCGACAGAGAATTTCTGTGTCTTGTCATCTTCACCTGGAGTGGTATTATCAGTTCCGGAACAGCCCGCAACAGTGAAGATCATAAGCAAAGCGAATAATACAGTCAATAGTTTTTTCATACCAATCTTTCTCCTGAAAATAAAAAATGCGTCCCTACAAGGACGACTTCTTCGTGTTACCACCTTTTTTTACAAATACATTACTGCATCTGCCTTATTGGCCGATCGGCCTGGTCTTTAACGGGACCAGCGGGACCCCCTACTTGGTTTCAAGGATCCAACTCAGTAATGTATTCTCGTATAATTTCACGATCATTTTCACCAGCCATGACCTCTCTAGAGTTAAGTTATACGATACTGTTTACTTCAAAGTTAATAACTGATTTCATTTTAATGAAAACGCTGTAAATAAGTCAAGCATTTTTACAATTTATTTTCTGAAAATATTTTCATTATCTGTTCATGGCTTCTGACTCATAGAAAAGAGGCAGGAAGAAGTAGCCCTGTTCTTCAAGTCCTTCTATGATCTCCGGCAGAGCTATCAGTGTATTGTCAGAATAGTCGTGCATCAAAACGACCAGCAGTTTCTTGCCATTGGTATTATTTAAAACATTGTCTCTGTATTCCTGAGGACTCAGTATCCTTCCGCCGT
>JAFWKS010000354.1 GCA_017511325.1 Erysipelotrichaceae bacterium | reverse complement strand
TGTTAAGCCAAATCTTATTACTTCAGGTTCATAATCAATTACATCCCCGTTTATTATCTTATTTGTATAATATTCAGCATCTTCTGCATATATTTCAAAAGCTTTATAATAATCCCCATTTCTTAGATAAGGCATCATATCATCAATTATCAAATCTATGATTGAATTCATTTCTTTATCACTAATTCGTTCTTCATAAATTCCTTTGAATTGAAACCACCATGACCTATCGCTCATATCCAACACTATAAGGATGCCGTCTTTTCCATAGCCGTTGTAATCATAGAAATCATCGGCGTACTCACGGATATTCATGCCATTAGTGGAATTGGTCGTGACGATCACCGCATCGATCCCGTAACGGTTTTTGAAAGCCAGCAGTTTTTTATTCAGTTCGAGTTCTTCGCTGTCGCTAAGCAGATTTGCGTAGTCATTCACATAAGGCGTGGCAACGACAACACCAGGAACATTGCTCTGATATACTTCGCCATTAATCAGTTTTACGCAGGATTGATAGAATGCTTCGATCGCTTTATATAGATACTCATCTTCAGGAGTGGCTGCATATTGTGCATAATAGAAGAAATCATTCCAGAGATTATCGATATTGTTTTCGATCACATCTGAAGCAGAACCTTGTGATAGGATGCAGTAATACTGGCTGTTGATGAAAAGTCCGACATTATTTTTGCTGCTAAAATAGCGCTGGGCAAAACTGTTCGCATATTCCGTAAGTGCCGTATCACTGGCATCGATGCTCTGGTCAAAGATCACATAGATCGAAATATCATAATCCTGTTCGATATGAAGCAGATCATCCTCGAGTTTGTTCAGCTGTTCATAGCTGATGACTTCTTCACTGGTATTTACGACAACATGTTCTCCGGCAGCCGATACGCTGTTGCATGTCAGAAGCATCATCAATGTAGCTAGTAATAGACAAAATATCTTTTTCATATCACTACCTCATCATCATAAACTGTACCAAAGACGCCACCAATGTAACGCTGATGAACACAATAAACATCGTCGTTAAAAGCTTGCTTCTGTCATATGGCAGATCGCCAACGAACTTGCCGGTCTGACCGTTCATGGCGAAAGTATAGGTCTTGCCGTTGTATTTGACATTAAGGAGCCAGACCGGATACATGACATATTCCTGGTTTCCGCCAGAGATCGTGATCGAGCTTGATGTCGGGATCACTGTATCATAGCCACCTGTCGTTGAAGCAAAAAGTGATGATGTCGAATTGGCGATACGATTATTGGCTATCTCTCTGGACTCTTCAACGCCTACATCATACTTATCAGCCAGATAACCAGCCAGATATGAAGTGCTGAATTCCTTGGCATCTTTGTTTTCAAACGGTTCGATCGACTGGGTGAGTTCATCACTGATCTCTCTTGATGCATCTACCGGAACATCGCTGAATCTTACCGAACCGGCTCTAAACAGCTTATAATAGCTTGTTTCCGTGCAGTCATAATCCCCTTCAGAATAAAAGCGGACTCTTGTCGCATCAAACCAGATCCTCGCATTAGCCTGACCATCAAAGAGCCAGTATGGTACATATATGCCCTTGATCTCATCAATGACCGCTGAAGATGTGAACTCTTTTGGCAGAAGAAATTTATTCGTAAGATGTTTTCTGTATCTTTCCTTTGCTTGTTTCTTGTCGAACATGAAAGGAATGATCTTCTTAGGTTTGAAGACTCCTGAAACGTTGCTGGTCATAACGACAGGGTTGCCGCAATATGGGCAGCTGGTCGCTGCGGTTTCCCTATCGGCCATGATGGCACCACCGCATGAATTGCACGAGTAAACGACGATGTCTTCATCGTTCCATTCCTCGTTGTTTACTGTATAATCAGTGCCTTCATTAAAAACTTCCGGATCAAATGTTCCATCGCAATAAGGACACTTCAGTTTCTGGCTTTTGGTATCAAATTCCAAAGCACCTGAACAGTTTGGACATTTAAATTCTCTTAATTCGCTCATAATAATACTCTAAAAATATTATACATCTTTATATTCTTGACAAGAAAATATCATGAAAAAACAGGTCTTGTTTCAAGCAAAAAAAGCTCTTTCGAGCTTTTAGTGATTGTGATTGAAACCACCGCCCATTCCCTGATTTCCACCACCGAACTGGTTGGTTATTTCGTTTGTTTCGCTGCCGTTTACGATGATGGTGCCACCGTTATGTTCAGCACCAAGGTCGTAGTCAAATGCTGACTGACCAGTGATATCGATCGTACCGCCATTGATATAGATGTAGCCATTGGAGTCGATGCCATCGGTATCGCCCTGTCCCATGACGATCGTCAAGCTGCCGCCATTGATCTCTACAGTCGGAGTATAGGTTGCGACTTTCTGTCCGGCATTGATGCCGTCATCTGACGCCGACATGCTGATAGTTCCATCATCGATCTTGATGTATGTGCCTTCTATGCCTTCTCTGGCATTCAGCGTAAACTCTCCGTTTTCGATCGTGACAGTCGCATCACCGTGGATCGCATCATCGGTGGCTGTGACATTGAAGGTTCCGCCGCTGATCAAAACATCGATATCGCTGTGGATCCCATCATCAGCACAGTCGATCGTGAAATCTCCTGACGAGATCGTTATTGAACTGCCGGATTTGATCGCCTTGAATGAACTGGCTCCTGTAGACTTGACAGTAGTGATATCAAAGCTTCCGCCTTCGATATTTACCAGATTATAGCCATATATGCCATCTGCAGATGAATCTATATCAAAGTTTCCGCCTGATATGTAGACATAGCCTCTGTATTCATCATCTTCGTTATCAGATTTGATCGAATCCTTACCGCTTTTGATCGTAAAGTTTCCGTCAGATATCTTGACACAGTCCTTGCCTCTTAAGCCCTGGCCTGCAACATCGATATTGAAAGTTCCGCCAGTGATAACAAGATCATCTTTTGACACGATGCCATGATTGACACTGGAACCAAGATTCAGCGTTCCCGAACCGTTGATGATCAGATCAGCCTTTGAATAGATCAGAGCATCGACAGCGTTGTCATCAATCTGTACATATTCACCTGAATCGCTGATCGTGTTGGTTGTCCCATCTGCAAGAGTGATCGTGATCTCATCACCTTCGATGATGTAGATGCCTGCAAAATCACCTGAATTTATGGTCACATTATTCAGCACCAGCTGAACATCCTCGCTCTTGCTTACTTCGATTATTATGCTTCCGTTAAGCGTTCCTTCCAGAATATACGTACCGCCTCTGGTGATCCTAACATCTTCGTTCCCCAGGGTTATGTAGGTAGATCCGTTTACAGTATATGAGGAATCTGTTTCTTTCTCAGTGAAACTCATATTGTAATCGGTATATTCCTTTCCTGATGAAGAACTTTCATTGTCAGGTATTACCGCGCTGCAGCCGCACAAAAGAAGCACGCCAAGCAGTGATATTATTAGTTTCTTCATTTTTTTGTATCTCTTCTTTTTTATAATTCTTCTCTGTTTGTAGCCGGCTTACTGCACATGATCTCGAGATTGCCGTTTCTGGTCCTTAGTTCATCTATCATCTTCTTGGTCTGGCCGGCGTCTTTCATCGTGATCTTGTATTCAATCCTGAAAAGCGATCCTAAAGTCAAAGTCTTGATCGACTCAAGTTCCCAGGCCGAGCAGTACTTATCCAGAACTCCTTCGAATACTTCATCATAGTTAAGTGATTCAGGGATAGTGATCTTGAGATATCTGTCATTTTCTGAAGATTTGCCAAAGCCGGTCAATGTCAGAAGGAACATTACCAGACAAAGCAGCATTGTGAAGATAGCAGCGATCACGATATATCCTGTACCGCAGATGATACCGATCGTCATTGCCAGGAATACGGCAGCCAGTTCCTTGGCATTGCCTTTAACAGAACGGAATCTGATCAGGGCAAATGATCCGGCTACGGATAGACCTACACCGAGATTGTCGTTTACCAGCATGATGACGACTGTTTCGATAGCCGGGATCAGTACCAGTGCCGTAATAAATGATTTTGTATATGTGTTTCTGAACATGAACACCAGGGCGGCGATGAATCCTAAGATCATGCTGGCGCCGATGGCCAGCAGGAACTGGCCCAGTGTCAATGAACCTGTGAAAATACTTGATAAAATGCTCTCCATGTTTTTTACTCTCCTCTTAATTCATTCAGGAATGCTGTACCCACTTTTGAGAAACCTCGAGGGTAAGCTTTTACCTCATCCAATATTTCTGTCAGCCATAATGGCATGGCGTTTCTTACTTTAAGCTCCATAACGATCTTGTCGGTTACGGGCTTGTCATATTCTTCGCAAGCTTTAAGACTAAGCTTCTTCATTCTGTATCTGATATCCTTGTCGAATGTGATCCTCAGATTTTTGTTTTCATTGGCCACATACGATGTTCGGTTGCATCCGATATAGACGGCCGGGCGCAGTCGGTCATAGTATTGCAGTGCATATCTGATCTCTTTGCCGACCTGAGGATCGCTGAAGCGGCATTCATAGATATCATTCAGTACTTCATCCGCATAAGCCTTGGTTCTGCGCTTATAGACGATGCCGTCGAGTTTCTTCTTCAGTTCTACGAACACCAGGTCATCAGGTTTCGGTTCATTGTAGGATCTTACTCTGAGCTTTTCCTTGTACTCAGGTTTTTCGATCGATCTTCTGATAAGTTCAAACTTCTTTGTATCGTAGTAGATCGAACGGATATTTGCTTCAAAGAACTTGTCCTGTTTGACATGATCTTTCAGCTTTTCCATAAGCTGCAGATACTGGGCTTCGTCAAGCAGATATTTCTTTTCATATCTTCTGAACGTCTCCATCTTTTCGTCCTCCTTACGTTATTATATTATTTTCTCTTTGTGAACTCTATCTGAACTCAATTTGAAGTTATCATGAAAAAAAGTCACTTTCGTGACTTTGCAGCTATAATATTTTGCTATTGTTTATACAAATTCCGTATCCAGATTGACCTTGATCTTCTTTTTCGGATACAGATCTTTCAGATAATCTGTGAAATCCTTGTAGATCTTTGACCTGTCCGCTTCGTAATCGACGACAAGATCACAGTAAATGGTATTGGCATTTATATCGGAATAAACCGCATGATATGACTTGACATGCGGGTTCTCTTTCGTGAAATCAGCGACCTGTTTTCTGAGCTTTTTGTTTGCCCTTGAATCATTATCCACTGCATAGATGCCAAAAACCATCGCAACTTTATATTCCTCATAGATCTTTGTCTGCAAAGCTCTCAGAAATTCAAAGATCTCTGCAGCTGTCTTCTTGTGATCGATCTCCACATTGACCGAACCTGTATACATATCAGGTCCGTAGTTGTGCAAGACCATATCGACAGCATTGATGACGCCTTCCGTTGATCTGATCTCCTTGTATAAAGCTCTGGCAAGGTTTTCATCAGCAGGCTGACCCAGCAGTTCCGAGATCGTTGAAGACATTATTTCATAGCCGGCTTTAATGATCAGATATGAAGTAAAGACACCCGCAAAAGCATCGATATTGATATCGAACAGGATGTAGATCAATGAAACACCGATCGTGATCAAAGAGACAAAGGAATCATTGCGGCAATCCGTGCCAACAGCTTCAAGC
>JAFWKS010000353.1 GCA_017511325.1 Erysipelotrichaceae bacterium | reverse complement strand
CTCGGCAGGGCACAGTTTGGCGATTGCAATCCTGAATTTCATGAAGCCGATATAACCAATCGATATTTCACGATTTGGCCCGATTATGGTTACACCCATTACTTCTTCTCCTTTTTCCATTTGGCATAGACATCCAAAGAGAATTCTTGCATATAGATATCCAGATATTCGTTAAGGATCGATCTGATCCTGATGGCACATTCAGGGCATATTTCAACACGGCATCTATGTGCATTTTTGCGCAATCTTCCAAACCCCTGATAGCCGGTATCCTCCCAGTATTCTCCAGGGAGAATGAACTCTTCCAGGAATTTCTTGTCCCTGCTTGTCTTCTTGCATAGGTCACAGGTGTATTCAGAATAAGCTACTTTTCTTTCCATTTGTTTTTCTCCTATGAATCACTTTCGTCTTCTTCATAAATATCGATATGCCATTCAAAGTTTTCAAGCTCGACCATATCGAGGGCCTCTTCTTTGCTGCCAGCCTCTATCTCCAAAGGCGCAACGCAATTTGCGTATACTTTGTACCAAGGCATTATTCCCACCCCATTTCTTTCTTTTTCAGCTTGATTGCTGTCAATTCCTCCTTAGTGCAGGCCGTCCTGTACGATGAGGCTTTAAAACACTTGAGTTTTCTGACTGTATGACCCCACTTGTAGAAAACGATATCGATGGACACCAGTTCCTCAACGCAGCCTTTAGGTACATATCCCATTGGCATACTGTAGGTCAAAGCGCAATAATTATCGGACTTTTTGTCATATCCGAGTTCCTTTAACATTTCATCAGCTATCATGAGAAATCCCCCTTTTTTTATAAAAATTGCAGAACTGTCTCATGCGATGATCCGAGAAGTTGTGATAATCATTCTCCAGCATCCATTCACTCAACTGTACCGACCATTCTGCATCATCAAGGACTGATCGATCAATCTTTTCGATCCAGGCCCTACAATCGGCTTCCCTGTTTCTGACATGGGCAAGTGCGGTCTTGATATAAGGAATCACATGCGCAAAATCCACTTTTGCATTTCCCATCTTTACTCCTGCTGTCTTGCTGTTTATGAGCACATATTCAAGCCACAAAGAATTCATGAACGTAAGGTTGATGAATTCATCTTCATACAGCTGGAAATTCGCTCTTGAGACATTACCGGTTGCCCAGTTGGGATCCTTTTCAAGCGACACGTAATAATCCTTGGAGTCGGGCGTATTATCTGTGATCTTTATCTCTCTGTACCAGTAACTGCCTTCTTTCTGTTTGATTTCGGTTTCGGATAAAACATCTTTCTTCTTTTTCCAGTCATCGGAATTGTTTGATGTGCGCTCCAGATATTCCACCTTGTAGTAGTTTTCGATCAGATTGATCGTGTAGATTGTATTATCCTCTGCTGAAACATCATGGGTTCTATTGGCCCAGCCACGTCCTCTGTCATTGTGGCCGACCCAGGAACGGTAATAGTTGCCGGGATTGGAAGGGGAAATATGCTGCGTCGTCAGGATAAAGTCGCCTTTTCTGATCGATGAATTGCATTTTTTGATCATTTCGGCAAATGTACCATACTGGTTTGTCTCGATCCAGTTATCGGCGTATGAGAATTTTATGTATTCGGAATCAAGCAGCGACACTTTTTCCGGGAAACTGATGATGTTTCTGTCGATCAGCCCCTGGATCATTTGAAAGATGAAATATCGGCTGAGAGACTCATCGAGTTTTGTTTTCTGATAGGCTTTAAGTCTTTCGCTGTACCGTCTGTCCGACTCATAATCAAGTCTTTCCGGGGTATCGTCTTCGCCTTCAAATTCCCCGGGTTTATAGAAAGCATCTTCTTTGATATCAATCCTTTCATCATCTGTCCAGCTGATATAGACGTTGTCACCGTCTTTGAGTATCATGGCGATCTTGTTGCCATGATACTTGTCAAAAGCCTGAAGGATGTTTGCGTTTTCGGTTTTGAAGTAATCCTTGCCTGTTCTTGACACCTTTACCAGCATTATTGACCTTTTATTAGGCGCAAAGTAATCAAGTACATCGTCGCGGACTTCAAGCAGTTTTTCAAATGTCTTCGCATCGGAGTAATCAGCGCCGTATATCGATGCCAGTTTGCCCAGTTCTTCATCGAGGTATCTGATCTTCTGGTAAATGACCATCGGCTCATTTTCATCAGCGCTCTTGCCTGATCTGATCTTTTTCATTTCCACGATCTCGCCGGTATAAGCCCTGATCGCATAGATCTCCGAATCCAGCCTGTAGATCTGAAACTTCATGTCCTCGACTTTGGCTTCAAGTTCGCTCTTTTTCTTTTCAAGGACTTCCATCATCTCGGCTTTTTTCTTTTCCAGGATCTCCATCTGTCTGTTTATTTCATCCTGAAGGGCTTTGAGTTCGCCGGTCTTGGCTTCTTCCACATCTTCGATCTGCCGTTCAAGCTCTTCTATGGAGCCGTTCAGTTCGTTTTCTTTATCCAGCAGGTCATTCTTTGAATAATCATCTGATCTTGTGATGGCTGATTCATCAGATGAAACGAGCCTTCTTCTTTCCGTTCCGCTCATTCCATCGTAATTTAGGTATTCTTCCAGCATCACCAGTTCATTCGGCAGCAGAAACTTGCGTCCGTTCTCTGAATAGCCGATGACACTAAACTTATCTGATCGGTAGTAGCATTTCAGTATCAGTTCATTATCCTGTACATCTTTGATCAGATTGCTGATGTCATCGTTAAACCTTTCGATTATCTGGCCCATTCTGTCGTTTTCAGAACCGAACCAACCTGCTTCAGGAAAAGATGCATCATACGCCTCATCGAGCAGTTTGAAACGATCTTTGTCTATACTTTGGAAAGGATATACAAAGCTCTGCCAGATTTTTCTGTCTTTCTTTTCTTTGATGATCCGCTTTTTCATTGTTTCGATCGTTTTATTCAGATCTATCATGCATCTACCGAGTATTGTCATTCTGTTTCTCCTACCATCCCAAACTGTTTAATACTTCATTAATTGCTGAATGCAAGTTGTGGTCAATATATCCTGTATGTTCTCCCCAAAATCCATAGTTAGCACTATGCTTAACGCTTTCTTCTCGTTCTTCCATCGGAATCCAACCTGATTGATTTCGAGCGTCATACCATTCACATTCATCTACTCTAAATGCTTTAAACTCTGGATAGAAATAAACTTTTTTATCTAGGTAATCATCTTTCTTTCTAAAGCTGAAAGTGCCATCATAAAATACATCACATGTATAACCTAATTTTTTAAACTGTTCATATTTCATTCTGTTTCTCCTAATCGCAATAACTCCTATTACAATGAGGGCATCCCGTTATGATGTAATCTCCTAACTTCTCAAGAGTTATTCCTTTTTCACCTTCAGTTATATCTCTTCTGCAAAATGGACATATGCCATCAATTGGAGCAAAACCAGTTCTTCTTTCAATTGGTCTTTCCATTTCCGCTTTATAAAACCAATCATCTGGACTTTTTGCATATAACTTTTCGATGTTCTCAGCCTGTTTTTTCTTTATAATTTCCCAATTGCTCATTCTGTTTCTCCTTATTCCTCACTTTCCTGTGACTTAATCATCTTTGCTCCGCAATTAGGGCAATAGTTAGTTTCGACATCTTTAGCCGTCATAAATCCACATTGATCACATAACACTGTATCTTCCCCAAATGGCTTAACAGGTAATGTTTGTTTTATCCACCGCCCCGTCTTCTGCTGTGGTGTGACGGATGGTAAGTCGCTTACAATATTTATTGCAGTTAGGATTCCCTTTCTCTGCTCCACATACCGCTCTGACCAATGAGACATTTCTTCTGCCTGTTGTTTAAGGTCATCAATCACCGCCTGTCTGCTGACAGCATCCTCACAAGGCTCTTGCTCTAATGCTTT
>JAFWKS010000352.1 GCA_017511325.1 Erysipelotrichaceae bacterium | reverse complement strand
AGGAATGGGATAACCAGGATGACCACCACTATGTAGCTGATGGTGTCGCCCACATCTTTGATGAAGTAAGCTACAAGAATGTATACGAACACGAGAACTACAAGCTTGTCGGTGAACGCTGGGATAAGACGGACGATGTTTCTTTAGGCAATGTTGTCGAAAAGGAATTCACGCCTTCTTACGATGTCGGTATCGAAACTCTGGAATTCGAACAGCAATTGGATGATCTGGATAATCATGAACTGGTAGTCTTTGAAACTCTTTATAGAATTGTCACTAATGAGGACGGTTCTATAGAAGAGATTCAGGTCGCTGAACACAAGGATCTGGACGATGAAGGACAGACGATCTATGTCGATGAACTCTACAGAGCGGACTTCGAAGTCGTTAAGTTTAACGCTGATGACGAAGAAGAAATGCTTGAAGGCGTTACATTCAACGTTCATTCATATCGTGTTAAACGTGACGGTGTCGTTGAAGATATCGACCTGGGCGAATTCACTACTGATGCAGAAGGTAAGATCTATATTGAAAAGCTTAAGGAAGACTGCAAGATTACAGTCACTGAAGTTGAAGAAAAGGATCCGACCTGGTATCGCTGGGAAGAACCGTTTATTTATGATATCGGCCATGATGCATCTGTTACAGAAGCATTGTCTGTTGAGATCGAAAACCATCAGATCAAGATCCATACGACTGCAAACTTCAAGGAATCGGGTGCGAAGAACTATGTTGCTGACGGCGTAGCTCACATCATTGATACCGTTGATTATGAGTGGCTGTATGAAGGCGATCAGTACAAGCTTGTTGCGACTTTGATCGACAAGGGAACTGAAGAGAACCCGGCCGAGGAGGAAGTTACAACGGTTGAACACGAATTCACCGCTGAAGGTCTGAATGGATCTGAAGATGTCGAGATTGAATTTGATTTCACTGGCAAGGACAACCATGACTTTGTCGTATTTGAGGAACTCTACCACATCGTGACAGAAGACGTTCCGCAGGTCGACGAAGAGGGTAATCCGGTCGTTGATGAAGACGGCAATCCGGTCATCGACAAGGTTCCGACAGGCGATGAACCGCTCGTTGCTGAACATAAGGACATCGATGATGAAGACCAAACCGTTCATGTAGACGAACTCTATCGCGCAGTCATGGTTATGTACAAGACTAATGCATCAAAGTCTATCCGACTCAATGGTGCAGTATTCTCTGTAACGACCAAGAGAACCAAGAGAGATGGATCTGTTGTTACGAACAACCTGGGCAGATACGTTACTGGTGGTATCTTTGTTGAAAACGCAAAGGCATTCACATACAAGATTGCTACTGACGAAGAAATGACAGATGTCGTCAAGACAGTCTCATCTACATCTCACAGCAAGTTCGGCACGCAGTACGTTCAGGTAACTGATCTTGCAGATGGCGTTTACTACGGCCAGATTGAAGGCGAAGAGAAAGTTACGAAACACTATGTTGCTAAGGGTATGATCTACCTGACAGATGTTGCTGAAGACTCTGATGTCATCTATCACGAAGAGATCGCACCAGAGGGCTACTATCTGCCGGGCAGCGATTTCGTGGCAAACGTCGGTCACGATTATTCAGTCACTAAGATTGAAAACGAAAGACCGAACCAGGAGATCGTCAGAAGAGAGCGCCATGAAGAACATCCGGTAATTCCTAAGACCGGTTTTGATGGCGAGTAATTCCCAATATAAGCAAGGCGCTGTTTGAGGCTGGCAGCGCTCTGCTTCCTTAACAACCTACTGGGATCTCGAAAGGGGTCCCTTGTTTATTAGGGGTTTTTACAAAAATTTTTACTATTGTAGGTCAACTACCCACCCACTAAAGTGAGTGGGCTTGTAACTCCCCGGTAGTACTAACGTCTTACGACTCCTACCTTTGGCTTATCTGATTACTCGGATAGTGGGGTTACATCGCAGGGTGATTGACTGCACCCTTATCATCTCAGATATGCTGAGGTGATACTGTATCCGGTACTTGGCTATCCTTCGCAAGATAGTTGATTCCCATGCGATACAGATTCATTGCTCCGATACGGTCATCGTTAGATGTATAACCGCAGGATCTACAGCAAAAGATGTGCTTCTTCTTATCGCGGTTAGACTTTTCCGTGTGGCCGCAAACAGGACAGGTCTGGCTCGTATAACGAGGGTCTACAGTGATTACCGAACTCTCGTTAAGAGCCGCTTTGTACTTTAACTTCTGCTCCAAGTCGTAAAACGACCAGGATACAGAAACATAGCGATCTTTGCGACGCACCTTCTCCGTGGCAGAGCGAACATCAGAGAGGTCTTCCAAGACAAAGAGCGTATGCTTCGGATTTTGCTCAACGAGTGCCTTCGATACCTGATGGTTAACATCCTGCATCCAACGGTTTTCTCGTTGACCGATAGCTTTAAGTCTTCGTCTTGCGGAAGGGGTTTGTCTCTGCTGAAGTTCCTTGCGGAGCTGTTTGTACTTGGCACGCTTTTGCTTAATGGCCTTGCCACTAACAAAACCCGACTTGTGTTTGCTGTCATAGGTTGCGACAACAAAATTAATGCCTCTGTCTACACCAACGACATTGCAAATATCTGAATCCAAGGATTCGGGAATGTCTCTGGTGACAGGTATATGCAAAAAATACTTACCATGCTTTTTCACGAGTTTGGCAGTGCCAAAAGTGTAAGTATCGTGGTCAAAGTATTTCTCCATGCCACCGGAATAGTATGGCAGTTTCACACGACCGCTAAGCGTGTTTACAGAGAATATGTCCTGTGTAAGAGAATAGTCCCTGTTCCACACAAGGTCATACTGAGGCTTGGAGAAGTCAGGTTTAATCCACACATGCTGATTCTCAAGGATAGTTTTATACCTTGCGATGACCGTCTTAAAAACAGATTGTGCCATCTGGGATTTCAAGCCATAACGCTCACGGAGGTCATAATACAATGCCTTATTAAGCGAAAACTGCTTTAAGTCATGCGTCTGGAAGACGTGGTTTGCCACAAAATTACACGCGCTGCGATAAGTGTCCATAGTGACATCCAACAGCTCACGCTGTTCGGGTGCAACCTGGACCTGAATCTTTGCAGTAGTAGTGATTTGCATCGGTAACATCTCCCTTCATT
>JAFWKS010000351.1 GCA_017511325.1 Erysipelotrichaceae bacterium | reverse complement strand
ACTGTTCTTATCTTTGATCTGATCTTTGACTGTGCCATTGATCTGCTTTGATCTGTCGTATGTTGACCCTTCAGGATCGCTTATCGTATCATTATCGCCCCACAGCATGGCCAGTCTTCTGTTGGCATCGGTGTTTGCTGAACCTCTGGAGCCTTTCATGCCTATTTCTTCACCATAATAGATGAATGGTGAACCAGGGGAGAGTAGATAAAGGTTCGTAGCCATCTGTGCCTGGCCGTTGTTAAGCTGCAGATAACCTGCTGGCCTGTCCATATCATGATTGGAGATAAATGATACAGCCATGGCATCTTCATTTACACTGTGGATCGTATTCTGATAATTGACAACGTAATTGGTAAAGTTATTGATGTTTTCAGATTTGGCAGTTCTGGCTATCATTCCATCAGGCTGCGACATCGTGAAATTGAAGCAGTTCATATCGTTCATATACTGATAGGTGATATATTCAGAGGTCCACACTTCACCGACAAGATAGACATCTTCCTTGATCTTTCTTAATTCGCTGCAGTACCATTTCCAGAAGTCGGCAGAATCTTCATTATGATTGAGGTAAATGTATCTGGCGGCATCGAATCTGAAGCCGTCGATCCCTTTTTCCAGATAATACCTGGCAATATTCAGTACTTCCTCTCTTACTTCCTGATTGTCGAAGTTCAGCTCCGGCATATCGTATGAGAAGTTGCATTCATAGATCTCGTTTGTTTCGTTTATATCGCACCAGCTTGAGGATGCGTCACCCTGAAAGCGGATATCGTAATTGTAATAGTAATAATACTTGTTGCTTGTGTCGTTTTCCCTGTGAGCTTTCTCAAACTGACTGAACCATTCGTGCTGCGAAGAGGTGTGGTTGATGGCTAGATCAAGGATAACGATGATATTTCTTTCATGGCATTTTTTTATCAGCTCATCAAGATCATTCTGATCACCGAAATCGGGATCAATCGTATAGTAATCGGTCACATCATATTTGTGATAGGAAGGCGAAGCAAAGATCGGAGTGAGCCATATCCCTTGGATTCCCAGTGAATTCTTTGAACCGGCCAGATAATCGAGCCTGCTGATGATGCCCTGAAGATCGCCTATACCGTCATTGTTGCTGTCGGAGAAGGAACCGGTAAAGATCTCATAGAAGATCCGATAGTTGTCATCAACCTGATTACTCTGTCTGTTTTTCTGACATCCGCTAAATAAAAGACAAATAAGGAAAATAGTCAGTATTTTTTTCATAATTACAAGTTACCTCATCTTCATTTTAATATTTAGTTTAGAATAATAATAGAAATATTAAAGGAGTTCATAAAAATGAGTTTTGAAAGAAGCGCAGGAATCCTGATGCCTATATCTTCTCTTCCTTCTGCTTACGGAATAGGCACTTTAGGCAAAGCAGCATATGATTTTGTGGATTTTCTTGTGAAAGCTGACCAGTCTTACTGGCAGGTCTTGCCGATTGGCCCTACAAGCTACGGTGATTCACCTTACCAGTCTTTTTCTTCAGCTGCCGGAAATCCATATTTCATCGATCTTGATCTGCTTGCGCAGGATGGATTGCTTGATAAGAAAGATCTTAAAGGCATTAAAGTAGATGATCCTTATTATGCTGATTATGGTTTTCTTTATGAAACCAGATTTAAACTGCTCACTAAAGCATATAGGAACGGAATAGAAAAATACCGGGATGATTTCTATAAATACGCATATGAAAACGGCTCATGGCTGCATAACTATGCTTTATTCATGGCGGTAAAGGGCTATTTTGATATGAAATCGTGGCTTGAATGGCCTGATCAGGATATTCGTTTCAGAAGACCTGAAGCAATGGAAAGATATTCTGAAATGCTTCATGAAGAGATCGAATTCTATAAGTTCTTACAGTATCTTTTCCATAAACAATACAGTGCTTTAAGGCAGTATGCCAATAATAAAGGTATCAAGATCATCGGTGACCTTCCTATTTACATTGCGATGGATTCCTGTGAGATATGGGCTGAACCTGATCAGTTCCAGCTGAAGGAAGCAGACCTCATGCCTAGTGATGTTTCAGGTGTTCCGCCTGATTATTTCTCCAAGACCGGTCAGCTATGGGGCAACCCTTTATACAACTGGGATAGAATGAAGGAAAATGGCTATCGCTGGTGGATCGAAAGGATCGACCGCGTTTCCAAGTATTTTGATGTCATCAGGATCGATCATTTCCGCGGTTTTGAAGAGTTTTGGTCAATACCTTATGGAGAAAAGACAGCCGTCAAGGGCAAATGGGTAAAAGGACCATCCAGTGATTTTGTCAATGTCATTAAAAACTGGTTCAGCAATGTTGATTTCATTGCGGAGGATCTCGGCATCATCGATGAAAAAGTTACGGCTCTTCTTGTTGAATCAGGATTCCCGGGAATGAGAGTTCTCGAGTTCGGCATGGCTGATGACGGAACGAGCTATCATTGCCCGCATAATCATGTCAGAAACTGCGTCTGTTATGTATCTACTCATGACAACACGCCGATCATGGGCTGGATCAGGAATGCCAAGAAAAAAGATCTTGAATATGCCAGACTGTATTACGGTCTTAACGAAGAAGAAGGATACAATATCGGCTTTATCCGTGGCGGTATGTCTTCTGTGTGTGATCTTTTCATCTGTCAGATCCAGGATTGGCTGGGTTTAGAAGAAGAAGCAACGATCAATAATCCGGGCACCATGGGCAACTGGAAATGGCGTATCGATAAGAAGATGCTCAATGACAAGCTGGCCAAAAAGATCGCCAAGATGACCTACTCGTTTGATCGCGGCCGTCTGGAGAACAAAAAGAAAAAGAACAAAACGGAAAAGGAAAAAGAAAACAGCGAACAATCAGCTGAATAAAACACAGTTTTTATTGAAATATTGCAGCAAATAAGTTAGTATAAATAAGCATTGTTACTGAGTTTGGAATACTCCGAATCCTCACCCGGTTACAATCTAAAAAGAAAAAAGGAGAAAAAAGATGTTAACAAAAGAAGAAAAGGCTAAGATCGTCAAGGATTATGCCAGATTCGAAGGTGACACAGGTTCAGTTGAAGTTCAGGTCGCATTATTGACTGCAACGATCAACAAGCTCACTGTCCACATGCAGTCAAACAAGAAGGATTTCCATTCCAACAGAGGTCTGCTGATGATGGTCGGTAAGAGAAAGAACTTACTCGAATATCTGAAGAGAGAAGATGTCAACAGATACAGAGAACTGGTTGCCAAGTTAGGTTTGAGAAAATAATCTCAATAAACACATCAGAAATGGATCATACAAAAGTATGGTCCTTTTTTTATCAATGTGGATTATCATATTAATAAAGGGGCTTTAGCTCAGCTGGGAGAGCGTCTGGTTCGCAATCAGAAGGTCACGGGTTCGAATCCCGCAAGCTCCACCAGATTTTTCTATTTATCACTTGCTGATACAAATATAAAAAAATATAACCGTCATATTCAGATAAAATGTTGTAAATTATACAAATTGTTTTTATATGTAGAATTTGAATATATCTGTCTTTGAATTGCAGTGATGTTTCAAAAGGAAACTGATATATACTTTTTTTGGAGGTAAATTTATATGAAAAAGAATGTTTGTGTCATAACCGGTGGAGGCAGCGGAATGGGACTTGAAGCGGCAAAATACATGTCCAAAGATAAGATCATCGTCGTTGCCGGCAGAACGGTTAAAAAACTCGAAAAAGCAATCGAAGAACTTAAAAACCTGGGATTTGAGGCTTATGCTCATCCTGTTGATACCGGTAATAGGGAAAGTGTCAAAGAACTGGCAGAATACGCTGCATCATTAGGAGAGATCAAAAACGTCATAAATGCCGCCGGAATGTCTCCGGCTCAGACCGACGGAGAAACACTGCTGCGTATCAATGCTCTGGGTACTGTTTATGTCAACCAGGAGTTTTCCCGCTTGATGAATGCCGGAAGCGTCATCGTTGATGTCTCTTCAAATTCCGCTTATTCGCTTCCTTCTTTCATAATTCCTAAAAAAGCCTATCCTTTAGCAGAAAGCGATGAGGAAACTTTCATGAAGAAGATCCTTAAACGCGCAAGTATTGCCAAAGGTGATTATCAGCGTTCAGGTTTTGCTTATGCTATTTCAAAGAACTTTGTATGCTGGTATGCAAAGAAGTGTGCTTTCGAATATGGAAAGAAAGGCATCCGTGTAGTATCTCTTTCACCTGGCCTTATTGCAACAGACATGGGCAATGCCGAAAAGGAAAACGGTGGTTATCTTATTGGATTTGCAGCCGAAGAAAGAATGGGAAAACCGGAAGAACTTGGCTATGCTCTGGCGACTGTTGCTGATGAAAGAAATGGCTATCTAGCCGGTGTTGACATTTTGTGTGATGGCGGCAGTACTAACGGCCAGAAAGAATTCAAAAAGAACAGATAAAATCATTGCTAAAGGAGCTGTTACCAGCTCCTTTTATAACTGATTTTTTTGCTTTTTATATTTTTAACCATTATTTGGCTCAACATTCTAATCAGTTTGGTCAGTTAGATCTTTTCAAAGAGCTTTTAGTGATTCTGTTATTTTTTGCGAAGCTATTATAAAACTTATGCGCTGCCTATAAAAAAAGATCAGAACAGGTCTGATCATGATTTTCATAACAGTAAATTGATATTCTATTTGAGGTTTCTCTTGAAAATGAAGCCACAATCCCGACATTTATAGGTTCTGACTATTTTGTGCATTCTTTCGTCGTATTCGGTCTTGATCTCTTCTATATTGGCTGATTCACAGTTCATGCAGGTTATAGTATAGGGAAACTTAGGCTGTTTTACAAAGCCGCCGCTGACTTGTTCGTTCTGTTCTTCTGTGAGTTTTGT
>JAFWKS010000350.1 GCA_017511325.1 Erysipelotrichaceae bacterium | reverse complement strand
TGGCGGACAGACCATGAATCCTTCAACCGAGGATTTTGTAAAGGTGATAAAGGAACTTTATTACTGTGAGAATATCTTCATCCTTCCTAATAACTCCAATATCATCCTGGCAGCTCAGCAGGCTAAAGATGTATGTGAAGACAGGAATGTTTATGTCCTCGAAACAAAATCAATTCAGGCCGGTCTTTCCGCTGCTGGAATGTTTGACAGAAATACCGAACCTGAAAACAATATGGAAGAACTTAAAGAAGTTATTTCCAACGTCCTTTCGGCGAGCGTTACTTATGCGATTAAAGATACGACTTACGAAGGCGTAGAAGTTAAAGAGGGTGATTATATGGCTATCGCCAACAAGGGTATCGTAGCTTGTGAAAAGAACAGACTCGATGTAATGCTCAAACTTCTTGATTATCTATTCAAAAACGACGACAAGGATCTGATCACTATCATCGTCGGTGAAAACAAAGATGATGATGAAGTTTCAAAGATAGAAGATTACATTGCCAATAATTCTTCACTTGAATGTGAGATCGTCGATGGCGGTCAGCCAGTATATTCGTATCTTGTAGGATTGGAGTAAAACTAAAAGGAGGTATTAAAAGACCTCCTTTAAAATGCTTTATAAAAGGCGTGATCGTTCACGCCTTTTTTAGATTACTGTTATTTTGTTTCTTCCTGTGCTTTGATCTTGGCCAGTTCTTCTTCCTCTAATTGCCTGTAGGCAACTTTACCGACCAAAGTTTTAGGCATCTCATTTCTGAATTCAATATCATATGGCAATTCATATTTAGCCAGATGTTTGCGGCAATGAGCCATGATGCTTTCTTTGACTTCATCAGAAGGGGCATAGCCGCTCTTGAGTGTTACGAATGCTTTGACTTTCTGCATTTTGTATGAATCAGGAACACCGATAACACAGGACATTTCAACTGCTTCATGAGCATCCAGGACATTTTCAAGCTGCGCCGGATAGATGTTGTAGCCTGAAGAGATGATCATCCTCTTTGAACGACCTTTGAAGTAGACAAAACCTTCATCATCCATATAGCCTAGATCGCCAGTATGGACCCAAGTTAGGCCATCTGTTTCTGACTTGATCAGAGTCTGAGCGGTTTCTTCTTCATTTTCCCAGTAATACTGCATTGCAGTAGGACCGGCAAGAAGGATCTCTCCTTCAGTTCCGTAAGGAACTTCATTGTCTGTACCTGGTTCTGTTATTTTGATGAAAGTATCAGGGAATGGGATACCGATTGAGCCTTCCTTATACATCGTAGGTGGAGTAAGACAGCAGGCCGTAACAGTTTCGGTTGTGCCATATCCTTCTCTTACCTGAATGCTGGCATTGTGATCGTAAAGGAACTTGTCAAACTTCTTCTTAAGTTCGATCGAAAGTGAATCACCGCCTGAGAAGACACCTTTTAAGAATGAAAGGTTTTTGCCTTCCATCGATGGAAGCCTTAGCAAAGCTTCAAACAATGTAGGTACACCGGCGATAAAATTACATTTATACTTAACTATCTGTTTAGCATACGATTTGGCTGTAAAACGAGGGATCAGGATACATCTACCGCCATTTGCCAGCATCGAATGGATGCACACACCCAAGCCAAAGCCGTGGAATGTAGGCATGGCTGCCAGCATCTTATCTCCGACTCTGTACATAGGATTTGTAGCGACGATCTGTTTTGCCAATGCATTGAAATTGTTGTTAGACAAGACGATACCTTTTGTTGTTCCGGTCGTACCGCCTGAATAAAGCATTACTGCTGGATCAGATCCGTTGCGCACTCTCTTGTAGTTGTTAAAGCAGCTTCTGGAGATCTTCATAAAGTCGTTCCATCTGATGACAGGAGCATCTTTAGGGATAGGTCTCATCTTGCGGCCTTCTGTCAGCATATAACCAGCCTTGATAGGTCTGCTCAATTCATCTTTGATAGAGGCGATGATGATGTTTACGACATTGGTATTGGCTCTGATGCTTTCAAATTTGTGATAGAACTGGTCAAGCGTGACGGCAGTCGTGGAATTAGAAGCAGCGAGATAGTATTCGATTTCTTTTTCAGCAGAAAGAGGGTGGATCATGTTGCAGATACCGCCGACCATATTTACTGCATAGAACATATATAAAGCCTGCGGACAGTTAGGCATAGCGATAGTAACGCAGTCGTTTTCTCTGACGCCGATCGTTCTTAAAGCTTTTGCACACTTTATGATGCTGTCCATGAACTGTCTGTAAGTCGTGGAACGGCCCATAAAATCAAAAGCTATATAATTTGGATATTTTCTGGCAACTTCTTCAATAGCTTCTA
>JAFWKS010000349.1 GCA_017511325.1 Erysipelotrichaceae bacterium | reverse complement strand
TTGGTGTCTTTAGGCAGACAGTATCCGCCGTATCCGAATGAAGGGTTGTTGTAATGTGTGCCGATTCTCGGATCCAGACATACACCATCGATAATATCCTTGGTATTAAGCCCCTTTGTTTCGGCGTAGGTATCCAGTTCGTTGAAGTAGGATACTCTAAGTGCCAGATATGTATTCGCAAACAGCTTTACAGCCTCTGCTTCCGTTAAGCCCATGACCAGGGTATCGATGTTTTCCTTGAGCGCACCGTTTGCCAGCAGGGCTGCAAATTCGTTGGCGGCTCTGACATTATCCTTGTTTTTAAGATCGGTACCGACGATGATCCTTGAAGGATACAGATTGTCATACAAGGCTTTTGATTCTCTGAGAAATTCCGGAGAGAAAAGGATGTGGTTGTTTTTCTTCTGTTTCCTGATTCTTGATGTGAAGCCTACAGGGATCGTCGACTTGATGACGATATAGGCTTTAGGGTTATACTTCATTACCAGATCGATGACTGTTTCAACGGCACTGGTATCGAAATAGTTTTTTTGCGGATCATAGTTGGTTGGAGCGGCTATGACTACGTAATCCGCATCTTTATAGGCATATTTCGCATCCAGTGTAGCCTCGAGATCAAGTTTTCTGTTTTTAAGATAGTCTTCGATATATTCATCCTGGATAGGAGATCTTCTCTTGTTTATCATCTTGACTTTCTCTTCGACAATATCAACTGCTTTGACCTGATTCTGCTGGGCCAGCAATACGGCAATGGACATGCCAACGTATCCCGTTCCGGCAACAGCGATCTTCTTAGAAGAAAGTTTTGTTTTGAGCTTGGTATCCGGTTTTTCTTTTATATCATCAAATGTAAAGTCCAATACTTCCATAAGATCTTCGAGCTGGAACAGTGAAGGCATATAGATGCCGTTTTCGATCTTCGAGATCATTGCTCTGTTGATATTGGCTTTTTCTGAAAGCTCGGCCTGTGACATCGAAAGAGCTTCTCTTCTGTTTCTGATCGTCCTGGCCAGTAATTCCTGACTTATTCTTTCCATAAGTACCTCCAAGACTATGTTATAAAAAATGACATTAATATGCAACAATATAAACCATTATGTTACAAATAATAACAATGTAAGTGCATGCAAAACATAAAAAAACTGCAGTGATCACAGCTGCAGTTTCATGAGCTATATCCTTAAATAATACATGTATCGAAGAAGTCGACTATGCCAAGTTCAACATCTTCCTTGATGTTGGAGTAGTTGTGGATCTCGTGACGATATCCGGTATACAGAACAGTCGTCACATCATGTCCTGTATCTATCAGCCAGTTGGCACACTGATAGACTCCTGTACCGTATTGTCCGACCGGATCCTGATCTCCGGCAATGTTGTAGACAGGCAGATCCTTAGGAACTTTCTCTGCCCATTCGGGTCCGGTGATATCTTTCATCATCTGCAGGAAGTAGAGCCAGGCTCTGTTGCTGGTAGGCTTGCTGAAAGCATCGAACGGATCCTGCGCATGATCATTCTGCACATATGGTGAATCGCAGATCCATTCATTTCCAAGCTTTACACCTTCACTGCAGCGGGCAAACATCCAGCCCATGAGTGCGGCACCAAGACTTGGATCAGATTCATTGCCTTTGCCTTCATTTACAAGTTTTTCAACTGCGGCAATACTGTTATCAAGATCAGGCCATACGCCCGTAGTACCGCAGATCGTCGCACCTTTCAGATCATTTCCATAACGGGCCATATACTGTCTGGTGATGAAAGAGCCCATGCTGTGACCAAACATAAAATACGGCAGGTCAGGATATTTCTCACACACAAGATCATGGAACTTCTTTTCATCTTTGACCATCGTCTCAAAGCCTTTGTTGCCCCAGTTGCCCCAGCTGTCGTTTTCCAGAGCGGTCTTGCCGTGGCCGACATGGTCGTCCGCGGCTACGATGTAGCCTGTCTCCATAAAGGTTGTGATCATATGCAGATAGCGGCGTGAATGCTCGCCAAAACCGTGAACTAGCTGTATGATGCCCAAAGGTCTGCAGGCCGGAACATAGATCCAGCCATAGACATCATCACGGTCATTGAAAGATCTGAATTTTACTTCATGTAGCATATTGTGAATTGTCCTTTCTGAGTGAAACACTCTGTATCTGTCTTTATGATATCATTATTTATGTTTTCATCTGTCGATGATGATCTTGAGAGCTTGTTGTTAAAAAGAAATGCTGATTCTCATATATAATTTATAGTATGAAGAAGAAAGCTGTATTAATAACTCTTTCAGTATTGTTTCTTGGAGGTGTCATAGTGTTTGGATTACTTTTCGGCAAGAGATTCACTCGCAAGATGTCGCTTGCTCAGCTTAAGAAAAAGCAACCTCAGTACACAGGACTTGTAGGTGCTTCCTTATCTCACGGCGGAGGAATGAACGGTGAAAGATATCTCACCAGTATCGAATACGATAAAGACAGGAGAATCATCTATACTACAGAAGAAAGTCCTGAACATTATGTTCCGGCATTGGTAACGGTGTATGAAGTTGAAGATCATGATGCAATGAACAAACTTGACGCATATGTTGCAGAATACAACATGTCTGTGTGGGACAAGATACCGGATTCGGAGATCGAAGTACTAGATGCACCGAGCACTTCTTTGCGTCTTAGATTCAAAGCCAGTGAAGACCAGAGGTTTGCAGATTCCATGACTATTGATTATGATCTGGATCTTTCAAATGAATGCTTCGATGTGCTGCACGATTTTACCAAAAAGATGGGCTCATATCCGATGAAACAGATTGATAGGTATTTCAGCAATTACGATGATGATAATATCTATCTGGGTAAAGACATCGAAAACAGCGACGAACAGATAGGACATGTATTATGCGGCTATTTCCGCAATGATGAAAACAATGTGTTTGCCGATCTTTATGAAGGCAATCTGAGAATCAGGGGTATAAACAGCGACGGGTTTGTCGATTATGAATTTGAGAATGCCCAGATAGTTCATGAACAATTAAACGATTATGATAGTTCATGGCATGTAAAATACGGCAGTGATGAGAAAGCATTATCTGTTACATGTACCTATACGGAAATGTATATCGAAGACAGTCAGGGCAATACATATGTTCTGACAAGAAGCTTATAAGGAAGGTTATTATATGACACTAGAAAACAAAACGATACTGATCACCGGAAGCAATGGATTTATCGGATCAAATCTGGCAGCAAGGCTGTTAGAGAAGTATGAGAATGTTCATATCATCGGTGTAGACAATATGAATGATTACTACGATGTTTCCCTGAAGGAATACAGACTGAATAAATTAAACAGTCTGAACAAGGACTATAAATTCATCAAGGGTGATATTTCAGATAAACAGTTTGTCGAAAAACTGTTTGAAGACTATCATTTCGACATCGTCGTCAATCTTGCTGCACAGGCCGGTGTAAGATATTCCATCGATCATCCAGATGTCTACATCAACAGCAATGTCATCGGCTTCTATAATATCCTTGAAGCAGTCAGATATCATCCGGTCGAACATCTGCTCTATGCATCAAGTTCTTCAGTATATGGCGGCAATAAAAAAGTTCCGTTCTCAACTGATGACAAGGTCGATAATCCTGTTTCCCTCTATGCCGCGACCAAGAAGACCAATGAGCTTATGGCTTATACCTATTGTCATCTTTACGGCATCAAAGTCACAGGCCTGAGATTCTTTACTGTCTATGGTCCAGCCGGCAGACCGGATATGGCATATTTCTCCTTTACCAATAAACTTTTGAATAATGAAAAGATCAGGATCTTCAATTATGGCAAGTGTGAAAGAGACTTTACCTATATCGATGATATTATTGAGGGGATCGAAAGGATCATGATCAAGGGTCCTAAGGAAAACTACAATGTCTACAATATCGGCAATTCCCATCCGGAAAATCTGATGGACTTCGTCTATACTCTGGCCAATGCTTTGATCGATAATGGCATCCTTCCAAAGGATTTCAATATCGATGAACATATGGAACTGGTAGAGATGCAGCCGGGTGATGTACCGGTCACATACTCCGATACTTCACCGCTCGAGAATGATTATGGTTTCAGGCCATCAACATCTTTAAAAGACGGGCTCAACAGCTTCGCCAAGTGGTATAAAGAATTTTACAAATAAAAATGACAGCCTCACTTATCGAGGCTGTCTTTAAATACATAGTACTTCTGATACAGAAATTCTGTGATCAGGTTTATCAGCATGTTCATTCCTGTTACCAGATAATCGTTGAAATGAAGCGTTCCGGTCAGATAATTGCCTGCTATCGTGGTAAGTGGTGTGAATATCAGATAATACACGAATACCTTGAACATGGCTACCGGAACATTGGAAGCTGATTTGAAAGTAAAGTTTCTGTTCAGGGTAAAGTTCCACAGCACTGAAAGGATCAGGGAAATCAGATATGATGGCCACCAGCCCATTTTGATCAAGTCATTGAACAGGGCGAATGATACTATCTGGATTATTCCTGCCGAAACAGAGAACAGAGTAAATTTTAGTGACTGTGACAGATCTTCTTTTTTCATAGTTTTCTCCTTAGATAGGCATCGGCTTTAACGAATGCTTCTTTCATATTTTCAAAGGTGATGACCTTCAATGCTTCATTATAAGGCAAAAGAAGTATTTCTTTGACTTCTTCCGGCTGTTTTACGGGTGTTTGATCTTCATAAGAGCCGATGAAGTATATTGAAGTTTTGGCTTTGCCATTAGGCATGACATAGTTCAATTCTTCTTTAAAGTCGGTATCAAGATCGATATCGATACCAGCTTCTTCCTTGATCTCTCTTATGGCTGCCTGCTTTAAAGTTTCATCTTCTTCCAGATGTCCCTTGGGGAAACCGAAGTTATTATGAAAATCCTTGATCAGAAGATAATGAGGTTCATTATCGATCAGCGTATAGACGATGGCACCGGCACTTGTTTCTTTCACGTTTTCTGCAGAGTTCATTTGACAACACTTTTTCTATCAATATTATACAATGTAGATATGAAATTACTGATGCTGATAAACGCCAGATCCGGCTTGAAAAATTCCAAAAATCATCTGGTAGATGTCATAGATGTTTTCTGCAAGAGCGGCTATAATGTCACATGCTATGTTACGCAGAAAAGAAACGATGCCTACGAGTATCTGATGAGAAACAGAGTCAGATATGACATTATCTGTGTCTTCGGCGGTGACGGAACGATGAACGAAGTTTCCAACGCTTTGATGCGCAAGAAACATAAACCGCTGCTGGGATATTTCCCTAGTGGAACGATGAACGACTTCGGTTCGAACTTTGATCTTAGTACGGATTTCTTGGCCAATGCCAACAGGATCTGCGAAGGAAACATCAGAGAATTCGATGTCGGACAATACAACGGCAAGTATTTCAATTATGTAGCAGCTTTCGGAGCTATGTGCGATGTGCCTTTTACAACGGACCGCAATGCCAAAGAGATACTTGGCAACATCGCCTATATTCTTGAAGGCATAGGCAAATTGCCGGAAATAAAGCCTAATAAAGTCAAATACACTATCAACGGCAAGACTTACAATAAGGATGTCCTGTTCGGCTTGGTGTATTCAGGAAACAGAGTGGCGGGTATGGAACTTGAAGATAAAAAACGATCCCATATCGATGACGGCATGTTCAATGTTCTGATCGTCGATTATCCGCTGGTCCTGATCGATCCAATGGAACTCTTTGATACACTGACTAATGCTACCAAGATGATCCATCGTTACCGCACAGACCGTTTCGTACTGGAATCAGATGACGATATCGTCTGGACTCTTGATGGGGAAAAGGCTGACTTCAAGAATAGGGCTGAAATAAAGATCTTCAAAAGAGCGCTTAAGCTCTTGGCCTGAATAAATAGCTCATGATCAACAAAAAAGGTGAACTGGACTAAGCAGATGTTCACCTTTTTTATTTCTCGTTATGTTTTTTGCCATATTCAAATTCAGCTTCACGCACTGCATACTCACAAGCTTGTATGACAAATGATGAGAAATAGGAATCTGAATCTGCAACTTGTTTCTCTATTCTATCCACCAGATCTTTCGGGAAACGAATAGTTTTGTTCAAAGTTTCTTTCCTTTTCTTTGGCCGAAATTTGAATCCCATATACTTATATACCTATTTTGATTGTATTGCATTTTATTTGAACAATCAGCATTTTCTTTTGCAATGTGTATTGCATTGCAATATGCAATGCAATTGAATTATGATGAGGATATAAATGGGCAACAGACAGGAATTGATCAAGAGGATAATCGCTCTGAAACTAAATGCTGACAAAGCAGATGCAACTGTTTTT
>JAFWKS010000029.1 GCA_017511325.1 Erysipelotrichaceae bacterium | reverse complement strand
CGTGTTGTTTGCGATCTTGTCAAAAAGCCTGCGGGAACGTTCGACCTGGTCTTCGAGCTGTTCAATGGGCATCTCGTTTAAAGATTCGTGAACGAGGGCTGAAACTGTCTCTACGGAATGTTCGACACTCTCAAAATAGGAGTCAAGATTCATGGCACCAGTCGTGGCGGTCAGATGCATCATCTGATCCGCGTCATTCAAGCCGATGTTTCTGATTGAAATGACACCGATAGCCGTAGCGATGCTCAGCGCAAAGATAATGGCGCTCACAGTCATCAATGTGAATTTCGTCCTGATGGAATGCATCTAAGACTCTCCCCTTCTAAAAATGAAAATGATTGATAATATCCACAATAAAAAGCAGATTTTCAATTAATCTACTTTTATATTATAGCAATATCTTCCTTGTTTATCTTTACTTATTATGCATATGTCTGGGGACAGTCTTCCTGAAGCATCAGGAATTATCAGCGCAGTTTTCTTTGCGTTTGTTCGATAGACTGAATTATTTTAAGATATTAAGTCTATAATTTAAGTATGGAATTTACAGTGGGGATCGGAATAAGCCTGTTCTTCTGGTTCTTGTTCTATGTATGCTTTTCCAGGGATAGAAGCAGATACCGCAACAGTTATCTTCCTTTTCTGGCTCTTTCATCGACCTTGCTGGCACTGCTGCTTTCTACAGATTCATATATAAACGGTGTCGTAGTGATGCTGCTTCTGCTGATCTTTTTGGCGATACTGATCGTGCCGTTTTTCCTAATTCATAACGGGATCGTCATGATCAAGAATGAAGGACATTCTTTGCCTAATCTGCTTTCTCTGTTTTTCGGCATTACGATCGGGCTGGGTGAAATAGCCACATTCCTCGTCGTGGCAATGGCGGTGATGAGTGATACCAAGGACGAACAGATACTAAGTTTCATCAAAGTGGCTGGTACACCGCTGATCTTTGTAAGTGTCTCTGTGATCTATCTTTCCGTATCGTTTCTGATCTTCATGCTGTATACGCTGTTTCTGCAAATCATTCCCAAAAAGAAGGATTTCGACTATGTGATCATCCATGGATCAGGTCTTCTTGACGGAAACAGAGTTTCCAAGCTGCTGTCGGATCGTATCGACAAGGCTCTTGACATCTATCATAAGGATCCTACTCCACCGATCCTCATCCCTTCAGGTGGAAAGGGAGCGGATGAAACGGTATCCGAGGCTTCTGCCATGGCCGACTACATCAAAGGAAAGGATATACCGGAAGACAAGATCATCATCGAAGATGAATCAAAGACCACCTATGAGAACCTGCTCAATTCAAAGAAGATCATCGATGCAAAGGAAGGCAACAAATATACCGCCCTTGTCACCAGTAACTACCATGTCTATAGAGCACTCAGACACGCAAGGAAAGTCGGACTTAAATGCACAGGCATCGGTTCGCATGTCGCCTTCTACTACTGGCCAAGTGCCCTGATCAGGGAATACATCGCCGTACATGCCGAAAAGAAACACCTGTTCATCCTGATCCTGGGTTGGCTAATTTGTCTGGCGCCTTTTGTTTACGGATTATTGATATAAAAGTATCCTAGATCATTTGTGGATTCATTTTCTTGCTCTTATCAGGTTTTACTGTATCAAGATGAAAACAGTCGGTTTTTTATCGATCCAGGAATTCCTTTATTCTCTGACGATAATCAGGAGCTTCATCATAGACTCCGTTATAGCTGTCCTCATAGATATAGTAGTCACAGTGAAGCTTTTCGATGATGTCTTTAGCTGCCTTTTCGCCCAGGACTTTGTCCTTACCTGCACCTAAAACAAATATCGGACAGCTGATTTCTTCAAGCTGTTCATAGATATCAAAGTTCATTATGGCGTCGATGAGAAAGTACAGTGGCATCAGCTTGCATACGCCTTCTTCGTTCACAACGAAATTGATCGGAACGAAACTGTTGGCCATGATCATCACGATAAACGGTATCAGCAGAATGAAGATGTACCTATCCAGCCATTGCGCAAGTTTCCCTTTGAATTCAAGCATCCTTCTGACATAGTAATAGAAAAACATGCTTAGACTTAAATCGAATATCTTTGAAAGCTCGCTAAGGAATACACAGAGTTGTCTATACTCCGCCACACCGCTTACATACCATGTAAGTTCGTTAGTCAACTACTCGGTTATAAATAACCAAGCTTGTAACTATCCGGTGGTACTAACGACTAAAGTCTCCCGCCTTTGTTGCAGGTGTTATACACAAGCTGATGTTACATCAGGGACTGTTGACTCAGCCCCGCTCAGGGAAGATGTGCTTTCCTGAGACTCTACAAGGTACTCAATTCCCATACGGTAGAGATTCATTGCTCCAATACGGTCATCATTGGAAGTATAACCGCATTTTGTACACACAAAAGTATGTATTTTTTTGCGGCGGGATTTCTTATCAATGTGCCCGCAGCACGGACAGGTCTGGCTTGTATGTTTTGGATCCACATTGATAACCAGGCATTCATTATCAGACGCCTTGTACTTCAGTTTCTGTTCAAGGTCATAGAAAGACCAGGAAACAGACACATAGCGATCTTCGACTCTTACACGTTCAGCAGCAGAGCGAATCCCGGTGAGATCTTCCAAGACAAAGAGTGTATGCTTCGGATTGTTGTCAATGAGTGCCTTTGATACCTGGTGGTTTACATCCTGCATCCAACGGTTTTCTCTTTG
>JAFWKS010000028.1 GCA_017511325.1 Erysipelotrichaceae bacterium | reverse complement strand
AGGCACATGAAGTCACAAAGCATGTAGCACTGACATTTTTCCGGAGCGCTGTTCTTTTCAAAGGCACCGGTCATTGGACGATGCTGTGGATCGAGCTCCCGCGCTCTTTTGAATACTTCTGAAAAGTAATCATGTGAACAGGTGCTTGTCGTCTCCGGCTCGTTGAACAGCGAGAACGCAAATACCGAAGGATGGTTCTTGTCTCTTTCGATCATCTCTTCGACCTGAAGAAGATGATTCTTCAGCAATTCAGGAACAGTCGGCGTTTCAAAGAAGTACGTGTACTGTCCCATGCCCGCAACCGCAAAGTTGTGCGTTGAACGCATCATGCCTACAGCTGCCACTTCATCGATGATCAGAAAGCCTTCCTCATCCGCAAACTGATACCATTCCTCCGCATATGGATAGTGGCTCGTACGGAAGCAGTTTGCGTTAGTCCACTTCATGCATTCAAAATCTCTTTTAAGGAGCGGATAATTGAAGCCTCTTCCGATAATATCGAAATCTTCATGTTTGCCAAAACCTTTAAGATAGACCGGTTCTCCATTGATCAGAATCTTTGTTCCTTCGATCTTCACTGTTCTTAGACCGATCTTGGATGTATATTCGTCGATCAGTTTTTCATTATCTCTGATCTCAATCTTCATTGAATACAGATAAGCATTCCTTACTTTCCAAAGGTGCGGCTTTTCAACCTTCAATTGGCCTTTTTTGCCTGATTGTCTGGCAACAACGTTGCCCTTTTTATCGCATAAAGTCACATCGACTTCATTTTCACCGTTAGTGAACACTTCATAATCGACATAGGCATTATCTTTATCAAGCGAGATCACCGTATTGTAATCCTGGATATGTTCTTCAGGAATGATGATCAGATAGACTGAACGCTGAATGCCCGCATAGTTGAAGAAATCGAAATACGGAGCAGCGATCCTGGTGCCGTCATTTAAGGTCTTGATCGCACCGCAAGGAAGACTTGATTCATTCAGTTCGTTGTTGGCCTTAACGGCAAGATGATTGTTTTCGCCTTTTCTGACATGATCCGTTATATCACACAGTACAGGCAGAAATCCTCCTTCATGGCTTGTCACAGCTTCGCCGTGGACATAGATCGTGCAGCGATGAGTGACACTGCCAAATCTCAACTGAACTCTGCCTTCAAGATCCGGTACAAAGATATCCTTTTCATACCAGAAATCTCCGCAGTAGTTTTTTGAGTACTGATCCGTGAACAGATCTGCAAAGCTCGCAGGCACGGGAATAGAAATGGATGAATCGAGACGATTCATCCATTTTTCCTTTTCTCCAATTGATTCTGGATCAAAGCGGAAATTCCACATGCCGTCCTGAGAAAGAGCGATTCGCCTAGAATTTGTTTCTGGGTATAGACTCATTTGATCAAACATGTTATTCCACCTCCGAAAATCAACTATTCTTCCATCATTTTATCATCAAATACCAGGTATCCTGCAGCAAATCCGGCAACCATCGAGATAACGATCGCTACGATGCCCCAAGGACCATAGACTGCAGCGATAGCCGGAAGAGTCAGACCGTTGACAGTGATCATGACATCGCGGGTTACGTGCATGACGCCGCAGATCGCACCACCGATACCATTGGCGAGCAATACGCAGGCGAAAACCTTCTTGCACTTCATCAGCACACCATAGATCGCCGGTTCAGTAACACCGCCGACAAAGGCAGAGACAGCAGCTGTACCGGCCAGTTCCTTGGTCTCAGGATTCTTTGACTTCAGGGAAATTGCGAAGACTGCAGCAGCGATACCGAAGTTAGTACCTACAGTAAGCGGAAGGATATAGTCATAGCCTAATACGGCGTGGTTGTTCATAACGATTGGAACCATTCCCCAGTGAACACCGAAGATGATCATTACCGGCCATAATGCAGCCATCAGGAAGCCACCGATTGCCGGAGCGAAATCCAGAGCAGCCTTGATCGCATTGGCGATTGCCTTACCTGCAATATCCGTAACCGGGCCGACTACCAGTACTACCAGGACAAATACGACGACCATGACGATCAGCGGAACAAAGATCGAACGGATGACCTTTGGAAGTCTTGCGTTGAGGAATTTCTCCAATACTGACTGCAGATACGCAGCAACGATGATCGGCAGCACTGTACTTGAATAAGAGATCATCGTTACAGGGATGCCCAGGAAATTGACGTTTTCAGCTGAACTTAATGCTGCGAAGTTAGGATAGAGCATTGCTGCTGCAATAGCCATCGTGACAAACGGATTGCCACCGAACTTCTTGCCGGCAGAATAAGCCAGGAACATCGGCAGGAAATAGAAGGTACCATCAGCTACAGCGTAAAGGATCGCATAAGTCGAGCTGTCTTTTGGTAAGAGATTGAATGTCGTGAGCAATACAAGGATACCCTTGAGTAATCCGGCACCCATGAAAGCGCTCATGAATGGTAAGAAGATACCGGAAACAAGATCAGCTAATGTACCGGCGATATCGACTTTCTTATCACCCTTTGTTTCAGCCGGATCAACTTCAACTTCACCGCCGGCTGCAACTTTGTAGTTTGCCAGTATCGCATCATAAGCTTCGCCAACATCCTGACCGATCACGACCTGCAACTGTCCGGATGCTGTAAGTACTTTGATGACACCAGGAACTTTGCCTAAAGCTTCCTTATCAGCTTTTGCATCATCCTTGAGCTTGAAACGTAAACGGGTTACACAGTGAGCTAATGATTCGACGTTTTCAACGCCGCCGACATTGGCGATGACACCATCAGCCAGAGCTTTGTAGTCTTTTGCCATATAAATATTCTCTCCTTTAATTATTCAGGCCTCTTGCCTTTTACACCCATAGATTAACAGAATGAAAACGCTTTATGATAGAATTAAATTATATAAAGTAGTATTTTATTAAAATAATCAAGGGCCAATATGAAACTATCAGACGCATGCAGCTTCATGAATGAACTGACAGGTATTTCCGTGATACCGATCAGATCCGTTAAAGATATTACGGCTTTCTGTAAAAAACACTATTTTCATAGAGCTCAGAATCAGCTTACTGCTTCATATCTTAAGACAACCGTAAAAGAACTTTCAACCAACACTATTTCCTTTATTCAGGATTATTTATTCATCAACTATGTAATAATCAAGACCGAAAAAGATCTTATTCTTGTCGGTCCCTATATCAATCAGGATATGACCGAAGCCAGTATCAAACTGTTAAAAGAAAATTATCAGCTTGATGACCTCAACATCGTTGATTTCAAAGCTTATCGTGACAACTATCTGCTTAAAGAGGATGCCGATATCCTTCATGACTGCCGCGTACTTTTAAACAATACCGGATTTGATGTCAGTCTGTTTCATCAGGAATACAACTACAATGAGAAGTCTTCAAGAGTCAAAGGCTGGGAATACCAAAGAAAGAACTTCGAAAATCTGATAAATGAGCGTTACCGCGTCGAACAGGAAATGATGGAGAAGATATATCAGGGAGATGATGTCGGAGCGATCAAAAGCTACCGTAAGATCCACAACAATGTCAAATACATGGTCTCCTATGGCGGATCGCCTAATGACTCAAGGATCTCTTCCGGGATCACCAGATCGACGGTCAGAATGGCCGCCATCAATGCCGGTCTTCCTCCAATCATCATTGACGAGATATCCGGAAAGAGTTCACACATCATCAAGAATCTCAACTCCCGCGATGATATGTACAAGGAGAACGAGAGGATGATCCAGGACTTTGCCAGCACTATAAACCGTTTCAGAAAGAACAGTTACTCTACTTTGGTGTATGGCGCAATATATCACTTCGAATCAAAATTCAATTCCAGGATCTCCATTGAAGAAACAGCCGAAAGACTAGGTGTTTCTGAATGTCACCTCATCAATCAGTTCAAAAAAGAGACCGGTCTTACCCCTAACGTCTACCTCAACAACTTCCGCATCAAACAGGCAAAAAGACTTTTAAGGTCTTCGCAGTATTCCATCCAGCAGATAGCTGAAGAAGTCGGTATTTTTGACAACAACTATTTTGTGAAGCTTTTCAAGAAAAATACCGGTACAACTCCTTCTGCCTACCGAAAGAATTACTACATCAAAGAAAAAAAGAAATAAAGGAATCAGATATTCATGATTCCTTCATAGATCTCATCATATACTTTATCGAAATTACCAGTATACCAGGGATCTTCGATCTCATATTCACAAAGCATCCTGATCTTATCGTCTTTATCATCGACGATCCTTTTTATATAGCGCATATTGAGATCATCCATCACATAGATCACATCAAATTCATTATAGTCTTTCTGGCTTATCCTTCTGGCATGATGCCTGGTGTATTCAACATCATGTCCATCCAGACATTTTTTTGCGGCTGGATACATATCGTTTCCTTCTTCTTCATAGGAGACCGCTCTTGATTCGCAATAAAACTCACTGCGATATTTCTTGCAGATGAACTCAGCCATGGGACTGCGGCAGATATTGCCATGACATACAAACAGGATCTTTTTCATTTTACTTTCCCTTTGTCTTTGCAGTTCCCCTTTAAAATACCTTTCCTGAAAGCTTATGGCTTCAAGTATCTCTTTATCAGAATAGTCTTTTCCATCAATAGAAACTATCCACTTGTCTTCTATATCATTATAACGGTGATAGATGGCTATAACTTTTCCCTCGAAGGTTTCTATAGGCTCGTCTGTACCAAATACATAGACATCCTGCTGCTCGCCATCGTTTGCCATGATCCCTTCGACATAACCGTAATTGATCGGATAGATCAGATCCGGATAATCAGGATGATGACTTCCTATCGGCCTGTCTATAATTCCCTTTACTGTTTTCCCGATAATATCATTCATAGATTAATCACCCTGCGGAACATATTCACTTAGGCTTTTGTTGCGATAGTTAATATTTGTCCTATTTGTATATCCCTGGTTTTCCCAGAAAGAATTGGCCGGATCATTGTCTTTAAAGACTATGCAGAATACCTTGCTTATGCCTTCTTCTTTGAGCGCTCTTTCTGCTCTATTGACGAGCTTTGTGGCAATCCCGGTGTTGCGGTATTCTTCTTTTACGCACAGATGATGGATGATGCCCCTTCTTCCATCATGACCCGCAAGGATGACACCGACAGTTTTTTCTTCGTCCAAACCCCATGCCAGAAAACAGGTCGAGGGATTGCGTTTGAGATAACGTTCTATCCCCTCCCTGCTGTCATCGATCGGATTCAATGCCCGTTTTGTCTGTTCTTCATGATTCCATAACTCATAGATATCATCATAGTCATCGATCGTGACTGGTTTTAATATAACGTCATATCTTGTCATAGAGATTCTTCCTCATTATTAAATACTATCGTCTGTTTAGTGGCATCGACTGCTGCATCTATCCCGAAAGGTATGATGCATCTAGGCAATGCATGTCCGATATTCAGATTGCACAATATCGGAAGATCTTTGTTGCCTGTTATTTCCTTTAATGCTTTCTTATATTCTTCGCTGT
>JAFWKS010000348.1 GCA_017511325.1 Erysipelotrichaceae bacterium | reverse complement strand
GCATCATTTGAAACGGCCTCCTTTTCGTTAGTTTTACCTAACCATCGTCTATATTCTAGTTAGTTTCAACTAACCTGTCAATACTTTTCTTTACAGATGGTTAGCGCTTGCTAACCATGCGATGATTTTATAGAATATTCATTAGAGGATATTAAAATGACTATTCAAGAATCTGCAGAAATGTATCTGGAAACGATACTGATTCTGTCCAATGAAAAAGGATCTGTAAGATCGATCGATGTAGCCAAGAAAATGAATTTCTCCAAGCCTTCAGTATCAAGAGCCATGAAAAACCTGAGCAGCAACGGATATATATCCATAGCCGAAGATGGCATCATAACGCTTTTACCAGAAGGTGAAAGGATCGCCAGAAAGATCTATGAACGTCACGAAGTTCTGACGGCCTTCTTTATCAGACTTGGCATTTCTGAAAAAACAGCTGAAGATGATGCCTGCCGTATCGAGCATGTCATCTCCGATGAAACATTTGAAGCGATAAAGAAACTGCTTTAAAAGAAGATCAAGCTTTACAAAGAACTTCCTTTGCAAGAGGAAGTTTTTATATAGAAATATATGCATCTTCACATTCGTTGTTATATAGTTATTCTAATGGGAAACTCTAGTATCTTTGTCGGCCTTCTGCAGCTTCTTGCGGGAATAGGCATCTTCCTTACAGGATGCGATATCATGTCCAGCAATCTGGAAGCAGCAAGCTCCGACAGATTGAAAAAGCTGCTTGCCAAGGTCTCCAACAACAAGATCGTCGGTGTCCTGATCGGTGCAGCAGCTACGATAGTCATACAGTCATCGAGCGCCACTACCGTAATGGCGATCGGTTTTGTCAACGCCAAGATCATCTCGCTTATTCAGGCGGCTTCGATCATTTTCGGCGGCGAAATAGGAACGACGCTTACCGGTCAGCTGGTCGCCTTGGGCATGTCCGGCAGCAGCGGAATCAGCTTAAGCGTTCTTTTTTCTGCTTTGGCCGGACTTGGCGTCTTCATTGCGATGTTTTCCAAAAAAGAAAAGGTCAAGATCATCGGCAACGTCCTGACCGGCCTTGGACTTCTTTTTGCCGGCCTCAGTACGATGTCAGGGGCGATGTCAGGATTTGCCCACTATCCTCAGCTCAGAGATTTTATCGCGACACTTAAATCTTCCTTTTTACTGATAGTGATCGGTGCATTTCTGACTGCTTTGATCCAAAGCTCTTCAGCCCTCACTTCGATCGCCATCACCATGGTCGCAGCCGGACTGATCGACATCTCTCAGGGCATCTATCTTACCCTTGGTGCAAATGTCGGCACATGTCTTACCGGCATGCTGGCAGGGGCAAAATCAGAAAGCGTCAACGCCAAAAGGACATCGCTCATTCAGCTTATCTTCAATGTCGGAGGTGTCGCATTAGTTTATATCAGTGATATCATCCTTTCCCTTTTAACAAACGGAAAGACAACATACGGAACTATCATTGCGGGCATGTTTCCCGGAGCCACTCATACACAGCTGGCCATGTTCCATACCATATTCAATATCGCATCAGTCGTGATCGTTCTCCCTTTTACCGAGAAGCTCGTGGCTTTTACGGAAAAGCTGATCAAAGATGAACCTGTGGAGACTGACAGCGAACGTTTCTTCTACGTCAACGAAAACATGATCAGCACTCCTGCAGTAGCTGTCGATCAGATCAAGCAGGAGATCGAAAACATGTCTACGATCGCAATGCAGAATTTCAATATCGCGGTCGATATGATCAAGACACTGGATTTCGAAAGAGCAGAAGACTTCGTAAAAAACGAAAAGGAACTTAACTTCCTTAACGAAAATCTCGTTGATCTGGTTTTAAAGATCGCCCAATCCGGCAAGGTCAGCAAGAAAGACCTTAAATATCTTTCCACTACCTACAAGGCTATCTCTGATCTGGAGCGAATCGGTGACTATTCAGAAAACATCGTCGAATATGCCCACAACCTTTCCAACAGCGATTCTGCTTTTTCATCCACATTGCTTTCAGAGATGGAAGCTATGAGAAGGCTCATAAACAACCTTTATCTTCTTGTGCTCGATTCCTATAAGAGCGGTAAAAGAAAACTGTCAAAAGAGATCAAAGAGATGGAGACAAATATCGATTCCCTTTCTCAGCATATGACCAATATCTATATAAGCAGGCTCAGCAGCAATGAACTGTCAGGAAGTTCCGGGACCGACTATCTGAAGTTTTACAACGATACCGAAAGGATCGGTGACCATCTCATCAATCTGATCGACCAGGATTACACTCTTTCACACTGATACAGTATATTGTTTTTAATTCAAACACTTTAAACTTTATGGTATTCACCATCAAGTATACTGTAGAGGTAACAGTTAACTTTTTTGTCACTTATTGATTCAATATATTTTCTATAGCCGTTCAGCTGTTCATCATAATGTTCATCATCGATGTTTTTGGTCTTATAGTCGATGATGTCAAAATGATCGTCATATTCCATCAGCAGGTCTATGAAGCCGTGTTTTTCTTCCTTGTTGTCTTCGTAGATGAACTCATATTCCTTATAAGCTTTGCCATCCTTTACATCTTTCATAAGATCGGAATCCATGAAGCTCTTTATGTATCTTCTGTGTTCAGGATCGATCAAGGTATAATCAGGATCATTGAAATCCAATATTTCAAGATAGTAGTGGAGCAAAGTTCCAAGTTCCATCTTTTCAAGCGTATCCGCTGAAATAAGACCGGCATCCTTGGAGAAGCTGGAGCGTTCGATCTTTTCCGGCTCTATTTTGCTGAACTTGATCAGGTCGATCGTTTCATTCACCTCAGGATCAATATCCGCAAAAAGATCGACTTTCTTGGTCTGATAATCTTTTGTGAAGCTGTATTTTGAAAGATCCAGATCAATAATGCGGTCTTCTATATCCTCATAAATAGAGTCCAGCATATCCTTGAAACAGGTGAATTCAAGTCTTGTCAGGTCTGGAACCATCTCCTTGCTGGCGACGTTGCCTTCACTCTTGTTTTCTAACAGGCAGACCAGGATCATCTTATCTTCCGTTCTGGTCAAGGCAACATATAAAAGCCTGAGCTTTTCACTGATATCTTCTTTATTGAATTCATATTTGAATATCGCTTTTTTGATCGTTTCTTTCAAGCCTCTTCCTTTGACCATCACAGGTAAAACGATACCCAGATCTTTTGAGAAAGAGATCCTGTCTCTGACATCTCCCTTATTGAATTCAACATCCAGTCCGATGAAGTAACAGATCTTGTATTCCAATCCTTTGGATTTATGGATGTTGATGATCTTGACGGCATTTTCATCATCGTTGTCGATATTGAATGTGATGTCATTTTCTTCACCAGGATCAAAGGCATTCGTCAGATATTCGCTGAAATTCTTATAGTCATAGCCTATTGAACTGAGATTGTGGGCCAGCTGATAAAGATAATCCATCTTGACGAGATTTTCCTTGACCTGACCGATCTTGTTTATCTTGCTGTAGACATCAAATTCGCTGACTGTTTCATCAAGAATATCAGCGATGGTCTTTGTTTCGATATCCTGTTGTATCTTTAGCAGTTTCTGATAAAGATCTGACGATCCATATTCTTTTTTTCTGATGATGTCATAAAGATCGCTGTCTTTCATCTCTACAAGAAAACTTCTCGCCAGTGAAGCGAAAGCGTGTCTGAAATCTTCTTCTTCGATCCTGCCCTCGTTCATACATGTCAGCAGTACAAATACCGCCTTGATCGCGATCGACAGATCAGAACCAGACATGTTCTCATCTCTTTCGATAGCGACCGGAATGTTGTAGTAGGAAAGGATCTGCTTATAAAGATCGAAATTGGTCTTGCGATCTACGATGATGCAGAAGTCTCTGTATTCAGCCGGCCTGAAGACCGTTTCTTTTGAACCGTCTTCCTTTTTGACAGAATCACGAACTTCGAATTTCTGATCGATCTTTTTTAAGATGTCCTTTGCTGTGATGAAAGCTTCGACTTCATGCTTGCTGTATTCACTGAATGGAGATTCCTTTTTATCATAAGCATATTTAAGGATCTCCATGTGCTGATCTTTGTTGCGAACATCTTCATTTTCTCTGCCTGATCTCATGTGATGAGATCTTCTGAAATCTGCACCACCGATCTTGGAATCCATCAGTCTGTCGAAAACATCATTGATGTCTTCCAGTACCTCTTTTCTGCTTCGGAAGTTTCTGGAGAGTTCGATCAGTTCATCGTCATCCGCATCTTTTCTGTATGTCTCATATTTGTATTTGAACAAAGCCGGATTGGCGTTGCGGAAGCGATAGATCGACTGCTTGATGTCACCTACCATATAGACATTGTCATGGGCGATCCTGCTGATGAATTCTTCCTGCAGATCATTGGTATCCTGATACTCATCTATCAGGATCTCATCAAAGCCTTCCTGGATCTCTTTCCTGATCTCTTCGTTGCTGCTTACCAGATCGATCGCCATCCTGAAGATATCAGAAAAAGAAAACAGATTGTTGCTGCTCTTGAAAACATCCACTCTGTCTTTTAATTCCTGGGCCAGGCTCAAAAGGCACAGTGAGCTTTCTTTTGTATCCAGCAGCTCCTGTTTAAGTTCATCTTCACTCAAAGCCGTCATCTCTTTCAGCTTGCTTATCTGTTTCTTGATGTTATTATTTAGCTTCTTTGCCTTATCAGATGAACCCCTTGGAAGAGACTTGCCGCTAGGTTCGATGAGCGAGGCACTTTCTCTTATTTCACTGTAAGTATTGCTTGCATATAAAGGAGTGTCGTTTATGAACATCTGATCGGTATCTATATCCTCATCACTTAAAGAGATCATCTCTGCTTTGAGCTTGCTGATGAGTGATCTAAGAACTTCGACATATTCCTTCATGGTTCTGTCGAGTGCTTCATCACTGTAAAACCGTTCAGTGTATTTATCTGCATAGCCCTTCCGGTCATAGATCCTGTCAAGTCCGCTATGGATAGCCAATACAGCTTCTTTGATATTGTCATCGTTTTTGATGCAGAAATCATTGATCAGATTTAAAAAATCCGGATCATTGCTTCTGTACTTTTCCAAAATGATCTCATTGAGGATATCTTTTGTTTCCGTATTAAGAATGTTATTGTCGATTATGGAGACGTTCCTGTCCGTATTGAAAACGTAGTGATACTTCTTGACCAGCGATTGCGCATAGGCATCGAAAGTCATGATATATGAACTGTCGATCTTGTTTATCTGTCTAGCTTTTTCCTGTTCGCTTTCAAAAAGTCCGTTCTTATCAGAAGTGATCGCATCTCTTATCCTCTTCTTCATCTCGGCAGCAGCTTTGTTGGTGAAAGTCAAAACCAGAAGTCGGTCGATATCTATCTTTCTTTCACCGACATGCCTGTATACTCTTTCGGAAAGCACCGCCGTTTTACCGCTGCCTGCGCCGGCAGAGACAAGGATATTGTGTCCGAATCTGCTGATAGCCCTTAATTGTTCATCAGTCCACATCACTGCCATTTTCCTGGGCTCCTTTTGTTATTATGTCTAGATCTTCACTGCTTCTGAAACAGATATCACCATAAGGGCAATACTTGCAGGAAACGTTTTCTCCGTTTATCTGTTTAGGATTGATCTTAAAATTTCCCTTCATTATCTCGTGCCCGGCTGTTTTTATCTTCTCATCAACAAGTTCGATCTTCTCGTTGATCTCTTCATCGCTCATCGTCTTGGATCTGGCAAAAAGACCACCTTTACTGTTTTTCTTTAAGCCCTTATAGAGTGAACTGCTTAAACCGTCTTCAAGATCCGGATCAGTCACTTCAAGCCTGTCAAGATCGTCAGTGGAGAAACCGTCAAGCTTCATCGATTCCATCTTCTGCTGTTCCAGTGTTCTATCTTTATCGTATTTGTTTGAATTGTTTACGATATGCTGCAGATAAAGCCCGCCAAAAAGTATCTCCTTGTCTTTAAAAGGATTCTGTTTTGAAAGCAGATACATATATGAAGGGAGCTGCAGTGACAGGCCGTATTCCATGATACTTCTGTCTATGTCGGAAGAACTTCCGGTCTTGTAGTCAACGACGTTTGCGACGATCGAATCATCGCCTTCCTTATACATGACTTTATCGATCTTTCCGGTAAATCTGATATTCTTATCCACCTCGATACTGAAGTTTTCTTCGCAGAGCTGCTTATCCAGCAGAGTCGACTCTTTCTGCTTTTTGATTATTTCAAGATCCTGTTTAAGTTCTTCTTTGATCTTCTCGACAAAAAAATCTTCTGATTCATCAGCGAATAATCTTTCCTCATCTGTGAGCCTGCTTTCTTCAGCTTCATAAGCTTTCTTCCACGAGACTTCAAAATCAAAGTTTCTATCAGTATACATGTCCTGCAGAACTTCGTGGCAGATGCTTCCGATCCTGGTGTTGAAATTATCTGAACTATCGGACAGCTTCAAGATCCTATCCAGATAATATCTGAAGTAACACAGATAGAATGTATTCATTGATGTATAGGCAAGGCTTACCTTGTTCAGATCTTTAATCTGTTCACTGGTCAGACCATTGAACTTGTTTGAATACGATCTGTAATCATTCTTGCCATAATTCTTATACATCAGGGAATAATCGTCATCTCTTGTACCGTATTTCTGATATTTGTCCTGCATATATGCATACTTGAGTTTGTTGACAGCTTCACATCGGCTGTAGTTTCTTTCTATTACATCAACTTCGTTTATCTTTTGTTTTGGAAACAGATTGTTCGGATTGTATTTTTTAAATGGACTTCTTTTCGAATATGAAAGACAAAGATTATCGATATTGGACAGATACGCTCTAGTGTTTTTCTTTATCAGTTCATTTTCTTCTTCGACATCTGAAAGATTCAAAAGACGGCGAAGCTTGCTGGTAATGTAATCAGTATCTTTTTTCAATACGGGGATCTGGTCGTTGAAGCCTATCAGGAAAACATGATCTTTCTTTTCAAACAAAGTAAACATGTTGGCACATTGTACAGCGTTCCTATAGTCTGCATCTGATGCACTGGTATTTTTCAGATCGTCAACGATGAAATCCTTGACATCCCTGAGGTCGTATTCGGCATATTTGTTGATGATGCTGATAAACTTTCTGACCAAGGAGCTGTCATGCTGGATCAATGTTTCATAGATTTTTTCTTTGCTTGAAGAATCGATCATTTCAAGGAATTCTCTTCCTTGAGCAGTTCCGATCAGTTTATCATCATTTTCAACAATGATCTTGAAATCATAATATGTGTTGTAACGCTTGAAGTATGATTCATAATCGCTGTTTGCCCCAAGGATAAAAATGTCGTTGATATCTACACCTTTGTTCAAAAGATCAAAAATAGAGTTATACAGATATTCGACTTCATCCTCTATCGTCTCAAATACACTAATGGTATAGGATCTGTCTTTTTCATCAAACGGGATTACTTCCCCATCGATCAAACTGCGATCGGCTTTATTCAGTTCTCCATATCCTGCAACTATCACCTTTTTGTCCGAAAGAAAATTCTTAAACAGCCTGTTGTATTTCAAAAGTCCTTTTTTGTCCAGTTCATTCCTGTATTCGACGAGTTTATTGAGCTTTTCATTTTGATAGTCTTTGTCTTCAACATAATAAAGATTGCTCATGATCTCTTTAGCATTATCTACACTCAAACCGTATTTGTCCTTAAGGTATTTGATTGCACGGATATCATAATCAAAAAGCAGATTCCTTCTGTATTCGTTCAGATCCATGAACTTTATGTCTGATATCTTTTTCTGACTGGACAGTGATTTCAGGATCCTGTTTTTGTATGCTGAAGGGCTCAACATTAAAACATGATCGTATTTATCACTACTGATCAGTTCGCTCAAACGACTGTTTGTTTTGGCACTTTCAGACATATTGCTTTACCCCTTTAGTCCATCTTGAAAAATCTGTCACAGTTTTTTTATTCTCTTTTGTTATTGCATGAAGATATTATTATTATACTTTTATCGCCCGTAACCGGTAAACACACTAAAAAATCTCTGAAATAGCGTTATTTTTCATTGTTGTTTTTTCAAAAGGAACATCCTTTATTTTGATTCTGGTTATTTCTTTATAGTTTAATGAAATTTTATTATATCAATCAATACCGTATTTAACTGATCCTTATGCTTCTTCATAGTTTTACCTATCAAGAGAGAACTCTATGACAATTCTATTATTTCCCTCATAGATTGCCGTTTCCTTAACGCAATGGTTTGTCATCTCTAACATTTTTCTATATTCACTCTGTTTTCTTGGCATATTCACATCATGGATATCTTAAAAACAACATGGTCCATTTCTCGTTTTTTTACTGTATTAAGACTATTAAATAATATTTATACATTTTTTACAAATAAAATAATTAACACTGTAGACAGTGTGTTTCGATCCCATCTTCTGCTTAGCAATTGATTCAATGAGAAAATTATTAATCTTAAACTTCTTTCCAAAAAACGAAATATATTTTCAAATATAAAAAAAGCGATAAGCAGTATATGAGCTTACCGCTGACATGATAGTTTATATCATCTATGATGACCGCTTTTAGTATCCTGAAGCGTAATTGAATATATCAATGCTTTTTGGTGTTTCGCTATCGATCTGATAGGTTACTATCTGTTCAGATTTTTCATCCAGGACTTTCTCGACCTTGACGATGCTTCCTCTGAAAAGTGAATAGTTGTTGTAGTTGCCGTTGAGCACCAGACCGTTGTCATTGGAAAAGAAATATCTGCTCGCATAATCGGAATCGATGACGAACTCAATTACGCTGCCGTCGTTAGTGTGGTAGCATCCTGTGTAGTCAGTATCTTCATCAGCCTTTTCTTCACCTTTAACCAAAGGCAGGACGATCCCTGAATCCAGGGTAAAATAGAATCTGTCTCCTATTTCTCCATAGTAGGAACCTAAAGCCACAGCAATAAAACCATCCTCGTCATACAGGAAGCCTGTTTCTTTATCTACATAACATTTAGAGTTAAGGAACTGATATTGTCTGGAATCAACGACTGTCGTCATACGGTAATCCATATATGTCTTGGCTGTATTTGCAGAACAGACGCTCAGTTCTTCAGTTTTATACTCTTTCTGATAGTCATACAGTGCATCAATATCAAAGTCATAGCCTTTCTCTTCGCTATCGTCGTTATTGATGTAGGTAAAACCGGACATCAGCATCAAAGTAATGATTATGAATGTAAAAAATGCTGTTTTTTTCATATTTAGCATCCTAAATATATCCCAATTTAGCTCTTTTTACAATAAATCGAAGATATTTTATTGACATTAAAGACGATATTAAAGTAGAATAAATAAGCACCTGAAAAAAGGGTGCGCGTAAAATTCGGGCCTGTAGCTCAGGTGGTTAGAGCGCGCCCCTGATAAGGGCGAGGTCGCAAGTTCAAGTCTTATCAGGCCCACCATTGGGGAATTAGCTCAGTTGGGAGAGCACCTGCTTTGCAAGCAGGGGGTCAGGGGTTCGAATCCCCTATTCTCCACCAATATTAAAGAAAACCCTTTAAATAAAGGGTTTTTTGTTTGCCTTAAATATGATTGAGAAGATTGTCCTTATAAACGTCTAAATGATCATAAGATTTTTTAACCCTGATGACACAGTCATCTAATCCATTCGCTTTCCTGTTACATCAAAACTGTATGATTTTCCATAATCCTGGAAAGACCAGACGCGCACCGTTTTCTTTGCGCTGTTGTATATGGCACTGTATTGGGTAAACGATGTCCCGACAGCTTCAGTAAATGAATTCTGCACTGCACTTTGAAGGATGATCAGTGCCTGTTCTTCCGGCATGGTCGTACGCAGATCTTCACTGTGCAGGTCTCTGAAGCGTTCAAGCTGCGCTGCGATCGTGATGAATCTGTGATATCCATGGCCATATCCGAAACTGTATATTATTTCTCCGTTTTCATCTGTGATCAAAACAGCTTCTTCGCGCAGTTCATCTTTTTTGTAATAATCCTCTGCATCATCGTATGCGAGATAGAAATTTGTAACGACATTGCAGTCGACGATGCTTACTTCACTGTTTCGGCTTTCAATGATTGCATAGTGGCCTTGCGCATCACTCACGAAGAAATGACAGCCCTGCCAGTCTTCAGGCGTGACCACGGAAGTCTCTACCTTGCGGATAGCTTCTTCAACATCAGCACAGTCATCCAGCATATAGCGAAGCAGGATGCTTGAACCGGCCGGTATCCTTCCCGGTTGATCGCCTTCTTTTATATCGAGTTTCATCATGCAGACAAACAGTCCTTTTTCATTGATCCCATCGCCGCATTGATACGGTAGGACATCAAGAAGACTGAGATCAAAATCCTTCTGATCAGGTCCGTTTGCAACCAGCTTCGGATTTCCCGGATCACACCAGATGGCATCCGCAACGGATATGGATTCATACTTGCCCTCCGGTTTGCAATGAAGAACGACATTGAGCCCGGTAAACGAATCATCTTCTTTGGATACTCTATGAGGATAATCATAGTTTCTGCAGGCCAATGGTTCTCCCTTAGTATTGTATGTAAAGAAGGTTGAACAGCCCGGATCGATTATTCCCAGTTCTCTCATTTTCTGTATAACCTCAGGACCGTAATAATCCTTTTCATATTCCATGTAATAGAGGTGTCCATCATCAAGGCGACTGATTGGTTTTCCTTCATCAGCTGTATTGCAACCAGAAAGAAAAATGATGATTATAAACATCGTCAGATATAGTTTTACATTGATATGGAAATTGCTTCTGGTTTTATGGTTATTCATATTCATGTTTTTAGCCAAGAAAACTGAAAAGTGACAAAAATTCTATTATGATCGCGATCAGTGCTCCGGCGATCAGATACCATGTAGGCATGAATCTCTTGAATAGAAATACCCAGATGAATATCCCGGGATTGATCATCAGAAACAATATCAATGACGGCAGGTATATACCGTTATCTGAAAACGCATTAAACAGGCTCAGACCTACAACCAGAAAGATATCGAAGATGAACCACAGGATCGTCCGTACATCAGCCATATCTTTTTTAGTGGCAGATGGCGATTCAGGCCTGTATTCTTCTTTAACTGTCGTCGGTCTTCTGACTCCGTCAAAATCCCAGACGGACGTCTTTTTTTCTTCTTCCCGCTCCTTTTGAAGCCAGTCATCATTTC
>JAFWKS010000027.1 GCA_017511325.1 Erysipelotrichaceae bacterium | reverse complement strand
GCCAGAGAATATTGCCCCATATAAGGCGATAATCCTGATCATGTCTACCAAGGACGAGACACAGTGCAAGATCGCTAATGATCTATATGATAAACTCAACGAATCAGGCATCGAATGCATACTGGACGATCGTGATGAAAGGCCAGGTGTCAAATTCAACGATTCAGAACTCATCGGAATACCATATCGCATTACTGTCGGCAAGAAAGCGGGAGATGGTATCCTCGAATTCAAGAAACGTGATGCTGAAAGTCCAGAAGAATTGAGTATTAAAGAAGTAATTGAACGATTGAAATAATTATTTGAAAAAATCAGTGCCATAGTAACCATGGCACTGATTTTATTTTCTTTCCTTTATTTCTTTGCTTATTCTATCAGCGAATTCATCAAGGTCTAATGATTCAGAACCTTCGACACCATATCTTCTAATGTTGACGGTATTGTTTTCACATTCGCTGTCACCTACAACCAGCTGATAAGGGATCTTGTTCATCTGAGCTTCTCTGATCTTATATCCAAGCTTTTCGTTCCTGCCGTCAACATGTACTCTGACGCCCTTCTCTTTCAATGTCTCGCATACCTTGTAGGCATAGTCGGCATGTTTTTCGAAATGTACCGGAATAATGACAGCCTGCTTAGGTGAAAGCCAGGTCGGGAAGACACCTTTTGTCTCTTCAATAAGATAGGCAGTGAAACGATCGAAGGTTCCGAATATTGCTCTATGAAGAACGACCGGAGTAGCTTTTTCACCGTTTGAATCTATATAGTTAAGTTCAAACCTTCTAGGAAGAAGGAAGTCAAGCTGACAGGTAGAGAGCGTGATTTCCGGACCGATTGCCGGTTTAACTTCAACATCGAGTTTAGGACCATAGAACGCAGCTTCACCTATTGCTTCAAAATATGAAACACCAAGGTTGTTTAATACTTCTCTTAATTTCGCTTCAGCTTCATTCCACATCTTGTCATCATCAAAGTACTTTTCCTTATCTTCGGGATCTCTTAATGAGAGCCTGAATTTGTAGTTTTTGATGCCGAAGTCATGATAAACATCAAGGATGAGCGTAACGACTTTCTTGAATTCATCAGCGATCTGTTCAGGAGTTACAAATAAGTGAGCATCATTCTGGCACATGCATCTTACTCTTTCAAGACCTTTTACTGCACCAGATGCCTCATAGCGGAAGTCAGTCGCAAATTCACCGATCCTGACCGGAAGATCTCGGTATGAATGAAGCTTATTCTTGTATATGAGCATATGATGAGGACAGTTCATCGGTCTTAAGACGAATTCTTCATTATCGACTTTCATCATTGGGAACATGTTGTCTTTATAGTGATCCCAGTGCCCGGAAGTCTTATACAGATCAACAGTACCTACACAAGGTGTATAGACATGTTCATAACCGAGTTTCTGTTCCTTTTCGTAAATATAGTTTTCCAGCTGCTTTCTGATGATCGCACCATTTGGCAGCCACATCGGCATGCCTGAACCGACCAGAACATGAGACATGAACAGTTCCTGTTCCTTGCCGATCTTGCGATGGTCTCTCTGCTTTGCTTCTTCAAGCTCCTGCAGATAGGCATTGAGATCTTCCTCATTGTAGAAAGCAACACCGTATATCCTCTGCAGCATCTTGTTCTTGGCATCGTTTTTCCAGTAAGCGCCTGAGTATTTGATCAGTTTGAAAAACTTTATCTCCTTGACAGATTCAACATGCGGACCGCGGCAGAGATCAGTAAAATCACCCTGGCTGTAACATGAAATAATAGTTGAATCATCCATGTGATTGATAAGATCGATCTTGTATTCATCGTTCTTGAACATTTCCAGAGCTTCATCTCTTGTCAGTTCTCTTCTGACGATCCTCTTGCCATCCTTGGCGATCATTTTCATCTCTTTTTCGAGTCTAGGCAGATCCTCGTCCTTGATGACATCTTCACCCAGATCGATGTCATAATAGAATCCGTCTTCAATTACCGGGCCGACCCAGAATTTGGCATGCGGATAAAGATGCTGGACAGCCTGAGCCAGCAAGTGCGCACATGAGTAATTCAGCACATTCAGTTTTTCGTCTTCTTTAATGTTGATCATAAATACCCCTTTCAAAATAAAAAGGTGGATACAAGGGCGCTGCCGCGCGGTACCACCTTATTTTATAACTTGTTCTCTTAACGCGAGTGACGTCTTGCCATTACAGCAGAAACTCATAAGTAGTAATCCAATCAGGGTCTGATCATTTTCACCGTCCATGATCTCTCTAAAAGACTTTATTGAAAGGATCTTGTCTTAATCAATGTATCTAAAAATATTATAGATACATGAGTCAGATTTTTCAAATTAAAAAGAAGCGTGAGCTTCTTATTTTTTCTTAGCAGGTGCAGCTTTCTTAGCCGGAGCTTTCTTTGCGGTTTCCTTCTTGGCAGGAGCAGCTTTCTTAGCCGGAGCTTTCTTTGCGGTTTCCTTCTTGGCAGGAGCAGCTTTCTT
>JAFWKS010000347.1 GCA_017511325.1 Erysipelotrichaceae bacterium | reverse complement strand
TAAGCAACATAAACAGCTAAGACTCTCGTTCAAGGCCTTATCGAGAAACACCAGAAGATATAATCGTAAAGTAAAATTTCCAGGCATGCCTGAGAATATCAAAGGATTTGGAACTATCCGTGATAAAATGCCCGAATGGGTAAAAGGGGAGTATGATGATTAGTTTAGATTTAAGAAATGCCAAGCTCAATGAAGATCTGGCCAAATGGCAGGACAAGGTCAGTGAAGCACACAAGCAGCTTCATGAAAAGACCGGCAAAGGCAATGATTTCGTCGGTTGGGTAAACTGGCCGGTAAACTACGACAAGGAAGAATTTGCCCGCATCCTGGCCTTAAAGAAGCGCATGGAAGGCAAATATGATACAGTTCTTGTCTGCGGCATCGGCGGATCATATCTTGGTGCCAGAGCAGCGATCGAAATGATCAAGGGTCTTTACCCTGAGGACGGCATTGAAGTCATCTTTGTCGGCAATACCTTCTCTACGACATATATCTCTCAGGTCCTCAAACATATTGAGAATAAAGAGGTCGTCCTCAATGTCATCTCTAAATCCGGAACGACCACCGAGACTTCTGTTGCCTTCAGGATCTTCAAGCAGTGGATGGAGAAAAAATATGGCGAGAAGGCCAAGGAAAGGATCTACGCCACAACCGACAAGGCCAGAGGAACTTTAAAAGCTCTCGCTGATCAGGTGGGCTATGAGACCTTTGTCATCCCTGACGACATCGGCGGCCGTTATTCAGTCTTTACCGCTGTCGGTCTTCTTCCATTAGCTTTAGCCAACGTTGATATTGAAGCTCTGATGAAGGGTTCGCTTGACGCGATGAACGAACTCAATACACCTGATCTGAGCAAGAACCCGGCTTATCAGTACGCCGTTGCCAGAAGGATCCTGGACAACATGGGCTATAAGGCTGAATACTTTGTCACCTATCATCTGCAGCTGACGATGGTCGCTGAATGGTGGAAACAGCTCTTTGGCGAATCAGAAGGCAAGGATGGAAAGGGCATCCTTCCTACCAGTGCCTGCTTCACGACCGATCTGCATTCTTTGGGACAGTTCATTCAGGAAGGCAGCAAGGTCGAATATGAAACGATCCTCTATGTCGATGAAATGGCTGAAGATCTGGTATTCCCAAGTGATCCGGATGATCTCGACCACATGAACTATCTGGCCGGCAAGAAGCTCTCCTGGGTCTCTGAAATGGCCTTTGAAGGAACGCTCAGCGCACACAGCGATGACGGCAACAATCCGAACATGGTCATCCATCTCAAGGACAACAGCGCCTACAGTTTCGGCTATATGATCTACTTCTTCTTCATCGCCTGCGGTATGACCTGCTACCTGCTGGATATCAACCCATTCAACCAACCTGGTGTCGAAGTCTACAAGAAGAAGATGTTCAAACTTCTCGGAAAAGAATAAAACAAAAAACTCTTAGAAAAGACAAGTGATCGATCTAAGAGTTTTTTAAATGAATCTCTTATTCTTCAAATCTTATTTCTGCCGTCAGAAACTGGCTTCTTACAAGCAGATCGTTTTTCATCCTTGGGCGTTCCAACAGATAACTGCCTACCGTTTCGCTCAGGGCAAAGGAGCCGATGATACTGAGGATCTCCAGAAAAAGGTTGTCTTCTTTCTGCAGGGCAAAGAATATATATAGCAGGATGAAGGCGACACCTATCAGGGTCATGACGATCATTTTAGTATAGAGGATACGCTGATCCCACAGGATATCCTGTATTTCAGCCTGGTAATGTATCTTATACAGGCGTTTTACATTTTCCTGTTCCTTCTTATCAACATTGTGCATGATGATTCTTAACGGGATCGCAACTGAAAGCAGATTGGCGCTTTTTTCAATATAATCAAAGATCGAACTGTCTAACTGAAGGAACTTGCCCATCGAAACATGATCATAGAGATCATTCACATTGACATGGATGCTGGCCTTGTTGTCTTCCATGATATCTTCAAGATAGTCCTTTGCATGTATGTGTATGTTGACACCTTCTTTGATCGCACCGATCAGTTCTTTTTCACGGGCTCGTGTCAGAAATCTTACAGCCATATCTTCTCCATTTTTTAATAAGTGATCTATAACGTATTTAGTATTTATGTACTGCGTTTAGTGATTACAGATAATGTGTTCGTTTGACGATCGCACCGAACGGCCTTAAAGCAAGCCTGGCGATCTTGAAGTACTGTTTGCCCCACGGGATGCCAACGATAGTGATACAAAGGACCAGGCCGATCAGGACGTTGGCTATAGCCAGCAGTGCTCCAGACAGCAAGAACCACAGCACGTTCATCAGGAAAGAGACAGCACCGCCTTCGTATACGATCTCTTTGCCAAAGGGATTAAGCGAGATGGATGACAGCTTGAAACACTGCAATCCCACCGGGATCCCGATGATCGTGATGCACCACAGGCACCCGGCAAGGATCCAGCCTCCGGCGCTGATGAATCCTCCGAAAATGAACCAAAGCATATTTAATATAAGTCTCATTGAATACTCCTTTTGTAACTGGACTGCTGATCTGTTCAGCTTTTCAATGACATCAGTCTTTTTTGGTGATCTTCAAGATCTCTGAAACATATTTCTCAGGATAGTTCAAAGAGAACTGTCCGTGATACATGTCGGGAAGGAAAGCTAAAGTACTTGATGGCAGCAGGGCATTGATGGCTTTTGCGGATCTGATGACGTTTAGATTGTCTTTTGCCCCGGCATAGATGTGTACTTTCGCCTTGTTTTCTTTTAAAGAAGGTTTCATTGAATAGAAGGAACTCTTTTTCATGAAACTGATCAGATTGCTCTTTTCGATCCTGCGGGTATCACGGAAATAATCGTTGAAGAGCTCATCCCTGATACGCAGATTCGCGAACTGCGCCTTCGCAAAGGAAGGGTTGCTTATGAGATTGTAGCTTAAAGACAGCGATGGCCCTAAGAGTGCCCCTGTCAAGCTTGATGGCATGACGTTGGCGCTTTCAACAAGCGCATAGCGCGTGATATCCTTTCGCTTTGAAAGGACCTCAAGCAGGATCTGACCGCCAAGAGAAAGGCCGCCCATCAGAAAGACAGAGCCTTTGAATCTTTTGTCGATAAAGTCTATGATCTCTGCAGCGTTGTCTTCGATCGAAGTGAAATGTCTGTCACATCCTCCATGTCCATCAAGAATGGGCAGGATCACGTGATATCTGTCTTTAAGAAGTTCAGCCTCATCACGGTAGTTCCACCACGAAAGACCTCCGCCATGCAGAAGGATGATCGTGTCTTTGTTGTTTATTCCATATTCCTTGTATTGCATTATTTTTTATTTATTTCTGTCCAGTTGATCTTGTTTAAGATATCATCATCGACAGCATTGCCCGATACGCCATAGACATCGCCATACTGGTTCTGATAGACATGATCAGCACTGACACCGACTTCAACATTTCTGCCGTCAGTCGTCGTATAGGTATTGACTCCTCTGATCGCTTCAGAGAAATTGTTGGAGATCCTTGAATCGGAAGCCATCTTCCTGTTCCAGGAATCCATGATGCCGTTGGAGATGCTTTGAGAATTCTGATAAAGCATGTTGGTGAGTTTCTGCTGCTGGTAGATGTTGCCGGCGATATTGGCCTGCGTCTGGGCCTGATACTGCGCTGTCTGCATCGACTGCTGCTGCATCCTCTGGTTGATCATATTGGAAAACATGACTGTCAGATCAGGATTCATCTCAAAAGTATTGACGAATTTCAGGAAGGCCTTTCCTGCTTGTGCTTCGCTCTGTTTTGGAGCGATAGCCAGGAATCTGAATTTTGATCCCCATTCAACGATCTCACCATTTCCGTGTCCAAGCACATTTGAACCTTTGCCTGAATTGGCTTTGGCCATAGAACCGAACAGTCCTGTCATCTGATTCTGATAGTGCATTTCAAATCCTTCGAAATCCACAGCTGCCAGAACGGTATATTCCTGGTTCTCTTTTGCGCCATTAAATTTTAGCAGATAGCTTCGGCAGGTGAGATTTTCGATGCTGCAGGGATAACCGAACGCTGCTTCGTTATTGGCAAATGTCTCAGCCACGCTTCCCAGCATATTGGTGTAGGTCTCAAGATTGAGGTTGTACTGCGATGGGGATTGAGCAGTAGCTTCAAGTTCCAGCCCTGATCCGAAGATCGATTCCGCAAAATGTCTGATGTATTCTTCAGGTTCCAGATAAGATCTGATGGATGTTTTTATGGCATTGGGATTCATGTTAACCATCTGTCTAAGCATGGCACTGCGGTAATCCATGAACTTTTCTTCTGAGATCGCAAAGATGTTTATCTGTCTGGCCTGATCGATCGCATGTACCGACCAGGTAAAAGGAACGTGGTCAGACTGAAACTGATTGTTCAGCATTCCTCCGATCTGAAAACTCTCATCGAGTTCAGCTCTTCCTAAAAGGACGTTGTTCTGTTGATCATAAAATTGACGTATAGGCATGATATATACCTGGTATATTCTAATTGACTCATCTGGCTGATGGATCAATAAGGATATACTTTTTCTTTCTACCGATCTTTTTTGACGGAGATCAGATAACCGTTTTTAACTTTAT
>JAFWKS010000346.1 GCA_017511325.1 Erysipelotrichaceae bacterium | reverse complement strand
TATTTTTTCGGCAGTCACAGCCGCTATAAGGGAAACAGTTTCTTTTATGATGATGAACTCAAACCTTTTATTCCATTAAAAACAGAAGATTTCGTTTCTGAAGAAAGAAAGACAGAAAAACTGATCAGATCGATCCCTGAAGATTTCAGTCCAGTGATCAGTGAAAAAGGGTATCTGCTTGGCTATGATCTTGAAACAAGGATGCCGATCTATGGAAACAAGGATATCCTCATCACGTCATTTGATGAAGAGCTTCTAAGCACGTATCGCAAAGCCTATGAAGATCTTGATGTTGAACTTTACGACAGTACTCTTTTGCAGGAACACAGAAAAGATATCCTGTTTTTAGGCCCGGGCCTTTTCCTGCAGCGTCTTTTCATATCAGGTTTGAGAAATGATCTGAAAACTAATGAAGCACTGTTTGTACATGCAGGAGACAGCCACCTGCTCAGGAGCCTTGTCCATGCATGAAATACTGATCCGTTTCAGATTCATCGATACTGACAAGACGATCGAATGCGCTCTTGATGAAAGACTGAGTTTCAGGGAAAACTTCAAACTGCTTGAAAAGATAAGCGACATCAACTGCGAGGATATCGCGATCTATGATCCGGAAAAAAAGATCTTCCTTAATGAAGATCTTCCTCTTAAACGATTCAATATCTGCAGGTTCATCCTGCTTTATATCTTCAATATCTGAGTCAGTGATAAGAGAACTTGTAAAGCACGATCTCCGGATCGGAATTGAGTCTGGCATTATAATCGTTCTGGCCAAGGCCGTTAGTGATGTCGAGCGTCGTTGAGTTCCTGGTGGTCTTGCCGCGATAGTATTTCTGACATCCTGCATCCCTGTAGAAGAAGTTGATCAGCGGGAAATAGATCTGACCGTTGCGGCTGTGACCGGCACACATGTAGTCGACGTTGTATCCCTTGACCTCTTCAAAAAGATCGGGACAGTGACTGATTACAAGGGAATAGGCCGAGGCATCGATGTCAGCAAGAATGCTTGGATCAGGATCGGCGTTTTTGGAATTGTTCAGACCGATGATATTTATCCTGGCTTCAGGTGCGATACTGATGACCTTTATCTGATTATTCAATACTTCGAACTCTGCTTCCTCAAGGATGTTTTTGATCTTGTCTTCAGAGATCATATCTTCATCGCCCAGCACGGCAAACTTGCCATATCTTGCGTAAAGAGATCTCAGGCTTTCCTGCAAAAAATCTCTTTCTTCCTGAGACATCGGTGTTTCGACCTCATCTATAAGATCACCGCCAAACAATATCAGATCAGGCTTGAAACTGTTGACTGTTTCACTCATCCTTTCCAATTTCTTTCGATCAAAGAAGTCACCGTAGTTCATGTCGGAAAAAAAGACGACAAGGAAACCGTCAAGATCTTCATTGATCTTCTTTGATCTGATGGTCTCTTCTCTGACTTTCAGCTGATTTGGATTGGCTTTGGTCGCATTGAAGTAGCTCAACACGATCAAAGAAACTGCAGCAAGAGCGATTATTACGATCTTCTTAATGAACATAAATTAATTATAGCTTATTAAAATCACATAATTTTCCATATTTAAAACATATTTGTAATATACCGCTTTTGTATCATTAAAGTGCAAGGTAAGTGAGAACCTTGTCGGTACTGGCCCCTAATATTAGAAGTATCGTAAATATTTATCCCCTTAAATAAAAAATAAGAAAAGCCCTGAGTTTATTAGGGCTTTTCTTATGCTAAAATAGTCATTGTATGAAGAAAAACGATAAGAAAAAACTGATAATG
>JAFWKS010000345.1 GCA_017511325.1 Erysipelotrichaceae bacterium | reverse complement strand
CTCCCGTATATTTGATTGCATTGGACAGGATATTTATAAAGATCTGATTAAGTCTGAGCTGATCTACATACAGATATTCCGTTTCCATATGACTGGTCCGGAAGCTGAATTCGATGTTTTTTTCCTTGATCATCGGCTGAGACAGATTCACCAGATTTTCCGCCATATCGACGATCGAGAAATTCTGCGGACTGAGATTAAGTTTTCCGCTCTCAACTTTGGAGATATCCAGGATATCATTGATCAAAGTAAGCAGATGATTGCTGGCAAGCGTGATCTTGCGCAGGTTCTCTCTGACCAATTCTGTTTCGCCCAGATTCTTTTCGGTAATAGTGGTCAGACCAATGATCGCATTCATCGGCGTACGGATATCATGAGACATAGCTGATAAGAAGTCAGTTTTTGCTTTGTTGGCTGAAGCGGCTTCTTTGGCTGTCGCCTGAAGTTTCTTATTGAAATACAGCATGAAAGCCAGATCGAGTACGAATAATATCAAAAGACCTGCTGAAATAAAACCGATCAGGATCCAGTTTTGGGTATTTACATTCAGATCCTTCATAGGCATGAAATTTAAAAGCGTCCATCCCTTTGTAGCATCAACTGGGGTATAAGCCAGGATGCATTCTTCGCCGCGTGAGTTCAACATGTTGAAAGATCCGCTTGACGATCTTACTTTCTCAAACAGCTCCCGAGTGGCAGCGGGATCAGTGACATTGTATGATCTGTAAAACTCAAAGAAGTTGGAATTCTTGTAGGAATGTCCTTTGATGATATAATCTCCGTCGGCATCGATCAAAGAGAGCTCCGCATTTTCATATTCTTCATGTGGAAAGATCCATTTCTGTTCCAGTTCCGATATCGGCAATACACGAAGCAGTATGGCATCACGGGGATTCCCACTATTTGGATCATATACTGTGACCAGATTGCAGAAAGCCAAAGACTGTTCACCATTGACCGGATTCGTATATGCACGGGAAACGTTGATCGCTTCTCCGATGTCGTTTATCCAGCTTACATCATTAAGGAAATTCATCCGCTCATAAGAAACTGTATAGTCATCAGGATCATTCTTTCTTGGCCTTGTAGATAAACCACTCAATGTATCAAGATATACGATATGGGCTGAGGCATATTCCAATACATGAGAGACCTTGATAAAGGAAACGGCTTCATCAATGGTCAGGGTCTTGCTGTTGATGTAACGTGCCCAGACATCGCAGATACGCTGCTCACCTTCCAGATAATTCTCGGTGACATGTTCCATGGTGATCGTGGTATTCTCGAAATGTTCTATCTGTCTTTTAGTTGTATCTTTGCTTTCAAAGTCAGTATAAAAAAACACAAAAGTCAGCATTGCGATCATAATGAATACATTGACAATAATGACCATGGTTTTTCTCATAGTTTTTATACTCTCCTAAGATTATGCTCACATAACGGTATCATGATAAATCTGTCCATTAAAGAAGTTTTTATCAAAAAATACAGATAAGTATATCAAGTGATCACTTTAATTGTCTCAAAAAACGTTTATAAATGAAATTTATATTATGAAAATACCCTTGTGTACTATTCAGATATATCATATTTAAACGCCATAGGATAAGCGATCACAAAATATGATAAGAAAATTTAAAAACAGCTAAAATCGATATCAGTATATATATTCTTAAGACAGCTTATCATAGGTTATTGAGCTTTTTTTATATCGAAACTGCTGTAGCTGATATCCAGATCATAAACGCTCTTGTTGCCTTTTGCATCCTCAAGGATCAGTTTTGTCTTTCCGCCTTTTACCAGGCTGGCATTAAGCAGATAGTCTTCAAGTGCCTCGTTATACACGATCTCAACTGTTCCGAAGCTCTCATCTTCCAGATACGCCTTGTATGTATCGTCAAATACAGCCCCTGCTTCTCCGCCGTTAGACAGAAGGGCCGTATTATATGAATACCTGTTCATAAGTGTATATGCTGAAGCAGTAACGATGATCACGATGCTTAAAATG
>JAFWKS010000344.1 GCA_017511325.1 Erysipelotrichaceae bacterium | reverse complement strand
GGCAGGAATCGATACTTCGACCTGTTCCTTGACGTTGTTGTAGCCTTCGCCATTGCAGTAAGGACAGATCTTCTTTATCCTCTTGCCGTTTCCTTTACAATCCGGACAGACGCTTTGCTGCTGTACGACACCGAACGGTGTTCTTGATTGTCTAGTCACCCTGCCTGTTCCTCGACATGTTGGACAGGTTTCGATGTCAGATTTGCTTTGTGCACCCGTTCCGTCACAATGTGGACATTTCTTGTCGACTGAGATGTTGACGAGCTTGTCTACACCGTGAACGGCATCAAGGAATTCGATATCCATGGCCATGTAACGGTTGTCGCCTTTGATTGGACCGGTACTTCTTCGAGAAGACGACCCGCCAAAGTTGAATCCGGAGAATCCTCCCATGCCTCCCATGAAGCTTGAGAAGATATCTCCAAGATCATCCATATTCATGCCGGAGAAACCGGAGAAGCCATCGAATCCGGAGAAGCCACCGGCACCATTCATGCCCGCATGACCGAACTGGTCATAGGTGGCTTTCTTCTGCGGATCTGACAAGACCTCGTAGGCCTCGTTGATTTCCTTGAATTTAGCTTCCGCATCCGGAGCTTTATTCACATCGGGGTGATATTGCTTAGCCAACTTACGATAGGCTTTCTTTATTTCATCTTCACTTGCGCCTTTGGATATGCCAAGGACGTCGTAATAATCACGTTTGTCGGCCACTTTATACCTCCCTTCCTAAATACATAGTTTGATTATTTGGTTTTGAAATCAGCGTCTACAACATCATCGTTGTTGTTATTGTTGCCGCTGTTGTTGCTTGAATCACTTGTGTAGCCTGTGCCATTGTAGTTTGCATTGCCAGAAGCATTAGCCTGCTGCTGGTACATTGCTTCACCCATGGCCTGAGCTGCTTTCTCTAATTCATCGAGCTTGCTCTTGAGATGATCGTAGTCATTCTTGTCGATAGCGCTCTGCAGTTCATCTCTTAAAGCCTTGACCTGAGCCTTCTGATCGGCTGTGACATTAGGGTTGTCGCCTTCAAGCTGCTGGTCGATCTGAGCGATGAAGCCTTCAGCCTTGTTCTTGAGTTCGATCTCTTCCCTTCTCTTGTCATCGGCAGCCTTGTTTTCTTCAGCTTCTCTGACCATCTTGTCGATCTCATCTTCACTTAATCCTGAAGAATTGGTGATCGTGATCTCCTGCTTCTTGTTTGTACCCTTATCGAGTGCGGATACATGAACGATACCGTTGACATCGATATCGAATGTTACTTCGATCTGCGGGATACCTCTTCTGGCCGGTGCAATACCTGTCAGCTGGAAGTTGCCCAGAGTTTTGTTGTCGGCAGCCATCGGTCTTTCACCCTGTAATACATGGATATCGACAGCCGGCTGATTATCAGCGGCAGTTGAGAAGATCTGTGACTTCTGAGTAGGGATAGTAGTGTTCCTTGGGATCAGAACAGTCATGACACCGCCCAATGTTTCGATACCTAATGATAATGGTGTGACATCAAGCAACAGGACATCGTTAGGGTTATCGCCCATCAGGATACCGCCCTGGATAGCTGCGCCCATAGCAACGACTTCATCAGGGTTGACACTTCTGTTAGGTTCCTTGCCCAGTTCAGCCTTGACAGCTTCCTGAACAGAGATCATTCTTGTGGAGCCACCGACGAGCAATACTTCATCAATATCGTTAGGAGTCATACCGGCATCTTTTAAAGCCTGTCTGACCGGTCCGACTGTACGGTCGACCAGATGTTTAGTCATCTTATCGAAATTAGCTCTGGTCAGATCCATATCCAGATGTAATGGGCCTGATTCATCAGCTGATACGAATGGTAATGAGATGTGAGTCTGGACCATTGAGCTCAAGTCCTTCTTAGCCTTTTCAGCAGCTTCCTTCAATCTCTGAAGAGCCATTCTGTCGGCCTTAAGATCGATGCCATGATGAGCTTTCTTGAATTCATCAGCCATCCAGTCAACGATGACATTATCGAAGTCATCACCGCCTAAATGGTTATCACCGGCTGTAGCCAGTACTTCGAAAGTACCATCAGCCAGATCAAGGATAGAAACATCGAAGGTACCGCCACCTAAGTCGAATACCAGAACCTTCATTTCCTTATCGGTCTTGTCGATACCGAAAGCCAGAGCTGCAGCTGTCGGTTCATTGATTATTCTTTCAACATCGAAACCGGCGATCTTTCCGGCATCCTTGGTTGCCTGACGCTGTGCATCATTGAAGTATGCAGGAACGGTGATGACGGCCTTTGTGACCGGTTCGCCAAGATATCCCTCAGCATATTTCTTCATATACTGAAGAATCATGGCTGAGATCTCCTGCGGAGTATAGTC
>JAFWKS010000343.1 GCA_017511325.1 Erysipelotrichaceae bacterium | reverse complement strand
GGTATCTGACATTGTTTCTGTTTTCTATTTCTCCGATCAGAGAATCAACCTTCTTCTCCAGCTCAGGATTGGACGCCTGAATGCTTCCCGGTACGTAAGTGACAGAGTCGTTGTCGGTTTCTTTCTGCTGCTGGTCCTGCCCCAGGGACTTAAGCATCTGGGCTTCCCTGTTAAGCATCTCAAGCGACGCGGCGCGAACCTCTTTCTCGGTCGGGATGTCGTATTCCCTTCCGCCTTCCTCGATCCAGAACACGTTCTGATCCAGTTGCTTGCCATCAAGGAACGCCTTAAGCATCGCACGGTAATCTCTCTCCTTGAGATGCAGGACACGGTTGTTGATCATCGGTTCCAGGGCATTGCCGTAATAGACGGTAAAATCCGTGCTGTTTAATTTATCTTCATCGGTCACAAACGCCAGACCGATCACTGTTTTTCCTGCTTCTAGCTTCATAGGATCCCTCCTTCCTATCGTCGAATACTTATTAAAAATTTATGGTTAGCCAATCAGCGGAACGTATTTTGCATACTGGTATAAACATGCCGCTCCGATCAGACCAAGCACGATGACCCACCGCAGCAGATGGATCACTCTTTTTACAACCATGCAATATGCCAGAAAGGCAAAGGCAAGAGCCGTTGAACCGCAACCCATCAGCTTCAGGAAGCGGGCCATCTGATAGAGGCTCATCAGCTTCCCTTCTTGTTCAGCAGATTGGCTGCCAGTTCCATCTGTTCAGCAGCTTGCTTCTCCAATTTGTCCAGCTGATCTAAGACCTTTCTGAAGTTGGTGATATCTGCATCAATGGTTTTGATATCTGCATCAAATTTCTGTATGGCTTCGCGTTTCTTGTTTTCGATGTCTTCTTTTTTCTTGGACAGTTTTTCTACCTGTGCCTCAATCTGTTTTCTGTTCATTCGTTTCTCCTTAGTTCTGTGCTTTTTTATCGTATCACACTATTGACTGATAGTGATGTTTTAATTGACTTATCGTTATATCAGAAAGTGACCTGATTCTTGCCGCTTACGTTTCCTGCTGCTCATCTGCCTGGGACAGGTCCGGATATTCGCTGAGCGCTTTTTTAAGCAGCATGTTTGTGACGTGATAGATGGTCGTGTTCTTCTGACCTGCCAAGGCTACGATCTGTTCGTAACAGTCTTTGTTGACGTACATATTTTTCTTTGCCTGGCGTGCGTATCTGGTTGGATCGTATTCTTTCAAGGCCATCTCTTCAACCGCTTCTTCAATATCAATTCTTTCCTCTGCAATCGCATTGAAAAATTCGGTAATGTCCAAGTCATATCTTTCAGCGGCCTTACGATATTCCGCCTGTGTTGTCCGCTTAAAGTTTGAATGCAGATAATCATCGATGATCTTCTTTCCTGCCGGATAACCGTTCTTGTCGATTGTCATTACAGCTGATTTATCCGGCTTGAATTCATCCGGATCCAGAAACAGATGTTTCTGATGAGTAACCCTCTGGATGATGCCCCGCATGTCAGGAGATGCAATGATTATCGGCTGTGCCTGTTGCTGGGAGATAGCTGCAAGAAGTGTGAGCTCATAGCATGGAATATAGCAGCACGATTTCCACTTTCGGTCTTTATCCTTATACAGGACGGGGAATTCCTGGTTACCTTCATCTTCTGCAAACTGTTCGGGGTATTCTTCTGTCAGTTCCTTATAGAAGAAATCCAGGTTGGTTTCCGACAGCAGTTTCTTCAGCTGTCCCAAGCCGGTTCTGTTATAAGCGATGCAATACAGGTTGCTGAAATAATCCTGTTTGTTGGCGGATAGATCCGGGATCATGAACACATCGGAGTATGGCGTCAGCAGTTTCTTCCGATAGTTGTTGTTTTTGTGTCCCTTTGTGGTCCGCCCATGCTTCTTGCCGGACCCTGTTGAGTAGATGAATGAATCCGACTCTCCAATCAGCAGCGCACAGACTTCTTTTGTTCTGGAAGCAGCAACATTCTTGTCTCTTACTCTGTGCGAAAGGTTTTCATTTTTCAGCGCCAGAATAAGCTGCTGTTCGCTTGTCTGATACGGGCAATAGATCATGGACTTGTTTCCTCTTCCGTTGGCATAGACAACAAGAGTGATGCTGTTTGAAATATAGATGCCTCTGGCGATTGAACTGTATCTTTCGTTTCCGCCTTCGTTACGGGCATAGAATTCCCTGTATTCGCTGGCGGTGTAATAGATACCTTCATCGAGTCGCTTATCTAAACTATCATCATCCTGATACAGCTTATAGCCTTCTGAATATTCGCCTTCATATTCCAAGTTGTTCCGGTAGCGGTAAATCTGTTCGAGACAGGGTTTGCTTGCCGGTTCGGTCTGAACTCCGGCGATATTGAAAATGGTCTTGATACGATTCGCATCATACTGGTTGAGCACCTCTCTGTAGGCATCATCAGATAACTGGGTGATATCTGCAAGAAACGGTTCTCTCAGCTTCTCGAAATAGGCGCGGGGGGCGGGGTCGTCCCCATGGAGAGACTCGACATAAAACTGATACATCACTTCCATTCCATAGTCGGTCAGCGTGGCTGTCTTCGCCGTTTCTACCTTGCGGTAGTATGAGTCGGGTTTCTTATCTTCTGATGCGACATATCGTTTCTCCCGAATCGTAAAGTCTCTGAGGGCTATGATGTCACGCTCCTTCAATTCTCTGATCAGGGATGAAGCATCTGACGGCTTAGAACATATTCTATTGGCATACGCCAGCAGATCTTGTTTGTATACACTACCTTTTCTGAGAAGATACAGTCCTGCTCGTGCCAGTTTTGTGTTTGGTCTGATTTTTGTTGTTTTTGCCATAGACTCTTCTTCTCCTTTCCGTTTCTGGGACTCGTTTTTGATGAGAGTTATATTGATTTTGGCTATTTCAGTATCTGGGGGCATTTATTTATGATTGATTGAGTATTTTTTTGTGTTTTTTACAAGATTTTCAACTCCCCCTTCATGCGTGTGCATGCGTTATATTGAGAAACCCCATAAAATAAGGCTTTTTTGATATTTATACTTCACTAAGAGTCAACCATTTTCCTAACTTTTCATACATTGTTGTACCCCACCTGTTTTTTTAGGAAATTCGGTTTTTTGCTTTCCCGTTATTTTTCCGTTTCAAGGTAAGAAATCAGATCTTTTTTTGCCATAATCTTGAACCACATTCCCTCTTTTTCTTCCGGTTCGGCTTTTTCCCATTTTGAATAAAGCTCCATGTTTTCTGCATTGTCGGGAAGTGATAAAGCTTTGGTTATTGTATTGATAATCTTCTGATTTTCCAGATTGTCAGCATCACAGACAGTGTTGGTTGAGAAGCGATAATTCTTTCTAATCATCACGCAGACAAACGGTGATTCGATAGATTTATAAAACAGAATTCCATTGTCCTTTTCGTAGTCGTGCATGGCTTTTTCGATCTTGTTTGCCAACAGATAATTGCAGATAAAATTCTTTTTTTGATATCCTCTTTTGAATGTCAAAGGCGAATAAATATTTAGGATTTTTCCGTCAAAATTCACTTCGATTTGAGGATCTTTTCTATCAAAAACCTCTTTCGTTTTTTCTTCAATCTGCCCATCATACATGAGTCCGTTTTCTTTCAGAAATTCGTTTTCCTTCACTATAGTTCCGGACTCTTTTGCTTTGTCTATAAAGAGAAGTTTTGTCTCACTTTCCGCCGCAACCGACTTGCGGATAGCAGCAGATAGCATCTCGCTTTCATACAGGATTTCCGTAAGATCCTTATCATCAAGAGAAAACAGTTCTGTTCTTCCCTGATACGAATCAAGGATCTGCATGATCCTTTTCAGGTTTTCCCTGGCGTCGGATACGGTCAGATATCGACCAGATTGTGAATCCCGGAAAGCCTCTTTAAGCTGATTGTATCGATCCGTCATCTTCCGTTTTTTCTGCCCAATTATCTTCTCTTTTTTCTACAACTCTGTAATGCGAATCGAACGATTCATCAAGCGTCAAAATGTATTTGATTCCTTTACCCCGCGGAACCTGATCTTTGCTCTTTTCGTTTTCAAGAACGACAACTCTCTTGATTGCATTCTTTACGCTGTCAAGAAGATCGCTTGGGAGTTGACTCAATAATTCAAACCTTGCAGGTTCTTCGATTTCTGGAATATAAATTACCTCATAAAGGTTTCTCTTCTTACTCATGAACGATATTTGGAACGGCTTGTGTGTGAGTGCAAAGTCAAGGCTTGCCGGCAGCATATCAATCAACACCCAGAGGCAGTAGATCAGCTTCATATTGCATTGATTTTCAACGTACCCTCCAATCTCCGGGATTAGTGTATATCTGCCGCCAGTCAGACTGTCGAACTTGCTGTCGCCGGTCAATTGCACATACTTTCCTCTGCTCATCAGCCAGCCGTCAGATGACATCATGATGACGCGGTGATCCTGAAGTTTGTAGAGGATGCTTTTAACCAGTTCGTCTGTCATATTTGCGTAGTATTTTTTGAAGGCTCTTTCCATTTGTTCTGTCCGCATTGGATTGAAATAATACAGAAGCTCCTTTGCAAAGGATCTGTATTCTTCATAGTGTTCTTCAAGATAAGTCATAATCATCCCCCTAATTCTTCTCTGTATTCTTCTGCACTCTGTCCTGCGACCGATGATGTGGACAGCTCCTTCAGATAGCTTCTTCCTGATACCCCCTGAAGTGCAGAATCTGCAATTTCACGTCTATACTCATTGGAGCTTTGTGCCTTCAGGAACGCATCACGCGGATCGGTCAGAAGATCTGCAATATTGAGTGCATTTTCCGCTGCTTTGATCTTTTGCTTTGCGATTTCATCAAGTCTTCTTTTTTCTTTGATATATTCGCCATAGCGGTTAAGTGTTGCCGGATCGTTCCATGTTAGGAGCTTTTCAAAATCAGTCGGATTGAAATAGATCTGAAGCCGGATCTGATTGGCGAGCATCAGGGCCTGGCCTGTATCAAATGTTCGGATCATCTTTTTCTCGGCATCGGAGATCTCGATGTTTTCTTCGATATAACGGATATCTTCATCCTTGTGCTTCATGATGATCCTGGTCTCGGCAGCTTTCATGATCGCTTCGCCTTTGTCAGACTTCAGGACATCGCCCATCTGTTGTGTCGCAAAGATGAACATGCACGAATAACCTCTCAGGATTCTGGCATCTTCAAACATCTTTTTAGCTGTGAACTCGTTGTTTAACATCGCCCATCCTTCATCGATGATATAGATGGTCTTGGTGGTTCGGTCTTCCCTGATCTTCATCTGGCAGAAGTCTTCAGCAAGGAAGGAGTCAAGTGTTTTTGTCGCGCTGGCATTGCTCTCGGTTCCAATGACGAAGAAGGTGTTGTTTACGTTTATATTTGTCTGGCCGTTGAAATGCGATCCGTCTCCTTCGGTCAAAGATTTAACTGAATAGTAAAGTGTTTCGTTTTCTCTCTTGTTTTCTTCTATGACTTCAAGGAGATCTGACAAAATCGGCATTTCTTTGTAGTGAGTTTTTTCTTTATCTGCCCAAAGCGATTCGTTGTCTTCTGTGATTCCTTTGCGCCTGTAGGTCTCCATAATCGCGTCTTTCAGAAAGCCCTGCTCACGCTGAGACATATCCGGATAATTCGTATGCAGAAACTCAAATACCGTTGATACTCTGGCTGCCAGGTATGAACGGTCTTTCTTTCCGGTTGCCGAATATGTTATCTCATTTTCCTGCTCGGCATTTTTTGAGTTTTCCAGAATATCCATGATGTTGATGCGATGCTTTGATCCTGGACCGATATAGATAAACTGGCCATCAATCGCTTCGCATAAACGGCTGTAGTCCGCCATCTTTTCAGGTGCAACGATAAAGACCGGGATCGACATCGTTCTTCCTCTGCAGGCAATCAGTTCAAGCGCTGAAGTCTTGCCGGCTCCTGGCATACCGCACATAAATACAAGGGAGTTTGTTACAAATCTGGTGTTCCAGAAATCGGCAATAACCGGGGAGTTTCCTGCCCCATCAGCAATATAGATGCCGTTATCGTGGATCAGTTGGAATGAGGTAAACGGATAGAATGTCGCCGCTGTGCTTTGTGGCACATTCCTTTTCGCTTTGTTTTCGATCGATGCATCCAGATTGTTCAGAGGCAGCGCAGACAGGAATGCCTGTTCATTCTGATATGCAAGGTTCATCAGATGGATATCATAGCTTCTTGCATCATCATTGATCTGTTCGATGTTTCTTGTTATTTCCTCGATTGAGTTGCCGGAAACGGTCAGCAGAACAGATACATCATAGACTTCCTGACCGGCCTGCAGCGCTTCAAAAAGAAACTTGGCACTTTGATATTTGCTTGATGCATTTACAAAGGAATCGGACACATCGTTATAATTCTCCGACATATCCAATTCGCTATGACCGATCGTTCCTCTTAACGAATCTTTCAGCTTGCGTTTGTTTTTCTTGTGAAAGAATATATCGACATCCACTCCTTCGAAAGAGTCGACAAACATATTCAGCCAGCCGCATACGACTTCACTTGGATAACCATCTTTCGATATATACAGGAACGTATAATAGCGGTTGTCGCACATGACGTAGCTGCGGTCATTGAAGTACAGGTCTTTTGGTGCAATATACTCTGTAGGCGGAATATAGATAGATGTGACAGGCTTTTCTTCTTTCTGCTTGTATTCGTTGTAATAGCGGTCATATACGTCTTCATAATGAACTTCAAACGGAACCTCTTTGTAAGTGTTCCGGTTCAGAAGAAGATAGAAGACGCTAGCCATATCGTTATTGTTTAATGGCTTGGCCGTGTTTCCGCAATTCTTTAATGAATCGCATAATCTGACAGCATAGGAGTTGAGTTTATAAATCTGATTGCTGATGTTGTCTACTTTGTTCTTGCGACCTGTGATCTCGTTTGAAAAAGCAATGAAGTAACGTCTTTCGATGTTGTTTTCCTGAGCTTTTTCAAGCGATTTCCTGTATTCTTCGCAAAGGCGGCGACACTCTTCGTTTCTCTCGTTGTTAATGTTCTCGTTCATGTTTACGATCTGTTTTGTCAGATCGGCAGGAAGCGAGATGCATTTGATCTGAAAACTGTCTGGCGCTATTTTAAGGAAATTCTCAAAATACTGCCTTGTCATATTCTGCTGATTTACCTTTTGGTTGTTGAACGGTATAGCCGTTACTTCCAGCATCTTCAAGATCCGATTATCATCGGTTATGATCGTACCGTTGGCAAAATCCTTAATAGGCAGCTGCTTCTGTGTAGACTGGATGATTTTTTTGCGGACTTCCGGCTTTTCAGGTTCAGCGGATTCCTGCGATTTTCTTCTTTTTCTTAGCATCTTTTAACTTTCCTTCTCGAGAAGTCCCCTTCCTCTACAGGGAGGGGATGAATCGGGACAGCCAATTGTGGCCGTTATCCAGTTTGCGTAATTTAGATAGCGGAATGCTCAAATATGTTTTGTTCTGCATTCTGATGTAACGCCCTTCCCAATCCTGGATATAGGCGCTTGTACCGGCGAAGCCGGATATGTAACCGAGCTGTCCATCATATGTCACTTTGGCATATAGGTCATAGCCCTTCACATGCTTCGTATTCTTGGAATAACGCTTTGCTGTGCGGTTAAGAGTCTTACGGCCTTTCCGGGGATTCGCTTCATGCAAAGAACGCTTTTTGCGACGAACTTGCTTGTAATATACGGTTCCATTACAATCGCAGATAGTCAGATTCCCAGTAAGCAGGATGTCCTGGCATTTCGCGATAGCCACAGCGTCATTGACGTGCGACTTAGACAATCCCATCAGATTGCGATTAGCCTTGGTATAGTTGCCGTATGTGAAGAATGCCGAAGGATACATCTTTCGTAATTGAGACACAACGATATTAACTGTTGTCATATCTCTTAATCCGCGGACGATCTTCTTATTGGATATCATCAGTTGATAGAGCTTTCCACCTGGTTGATGATCAGCCTGTGTATGGCATTTGTCGCAAACAGACAAGATCCCTGAAGGATTATTGGTGGCGCCGTTGGATCGATAATCGATATGATGCCCGATCAGCTTGACGGTACTGCCGTCTTTTCTGACTCGGCCGGCTTTAGCTCCGCAGATCTGACAAGTGTAGTTGTCTCTTGCGAACACATAAGCCTTCAGGTTTTCCTGTTGATAAAGCGGACCATACTGATATCCTTCTCCAATAACATCAGGATCTACAGCTTTGTGTGTATCAAACCGTGCGAGCTCGATATTCAGATGTGTATCTTTTGGCAATGCGGAAAGATATGAGTCTATAATTCGGAGATGATGATCCACCTTTGATTGAAGGCCGGGTGCTAACCATCCGTCTTCTCTGTAGGAAGTGAATTCATTCTTCACTTTGATCCAGTGTGTCTTATGGCCGTTCCGAGTTACAGCTTTTTCATAATAGACTCGTTTTGTGTGAGGCATGAACTTAGGGTGACGATATCTGGTTTTACGATAACGTCTTCCACTTCGATACTCCTTGCGCGTTTCCATAAGAGAACGTTTCTCCATTGAGGAGCGAAGTTCCCACTCTTCTTTTGTAAGTACAACATCGTCCGCAACAACGGCAACACCGATGTGTTGAGAACCAGTGTCGATCCCGACCTCACAGTGCTGTGTGGCACTGCCGGTCTTATATAACAGTTTGATTGTGAATGGTCTCTTCTTAACAACGATTGCCTTTCCTTTGGAAAGAAGGATACGGGCAAGGCGTGGTTTGGTGGGCATCAGCCCGAGACCATTCCGCCCTATGACAAAAACCTTCATGGCTGACGCCTCCTTTTCTATAAGTTGGTGATTTGCGACAGATACAACACTGTTCTGTCCGTGTTCACCGCACGTAGCACCCATCGCCAATGTTTGCAGTGCTTGATGCATCGAGTCGATTCAGGGAACCCATCCCCTTCATTCGTTGCTCGGACTCATACCGACTTGGGTACCATCGGGTAGAGTCATAACTCTGCAAACGTAGATCTCGAAGATCTCAGGCTAGTCAACCGGCCTGTTTTCACAAGCCCCCACTTCAGGAACCATCAGGTTCTAAGTGGTGGGTAATTGACTTCCTTCTTTTTCTGTTTT
>JAFWKS010000026.1 GCA_017511325.1 Erysipelotrichaceae bacterium | reverse complement strand
CTTCCTTTGAATAAGTGGTAAATGCCATTGAAATCATGTAGACCAAAGGAACAATATTGAAGATCAATATGCCAAGGCACGGCAGAGTCATGAGCGTGATATAAAGCTTCTTGTCAAATAAACTCCTGATATCTTCCTTGAAAGTCGGAACATGTTCACCTTTTTCAATCTTTTTCTGCAGACAGTATGAATGTCTCATCTGCAGAATCCACCGCAATACGATCGCGGCAATGACAAAAGAAGTGATGACTCCCGCAAGCAGGATCTGCTGTGAGTTGTCACCGATCGTATACTCATAGATCTGTTTTGCCTCATTCCACACCTTTTCCGATTCCCGATCACCAAGTGATGGAAGCATGGCCAGTGAGTGGAATCCTGTCCCGATCATATAAAATACAAAAGCGATTTCACAAAGCAAAACCAAAATGCCTTTTGCTATCTGTTTATGTGTGATTATACCCAGGCCCATTAATACAGCTGATAATCTGGTTGTCAAATCGCCATATTTCAATGCATTTTTGACGTTAATCTTGTTTTTATCCATAAATAACCTCCCCTATTGTTAGTTATTTAAATTGAAGTATGACCGCAATCAAAACGACTGCGGTCATACACAAATTAATAGTCTTTACTGAACGCCTGGATTGTTCAATGAGTTGTTCATTGCTTCGGTCTTTTCAGCAGCGTTGTCATGAGTAACAGTACCAGCTACAAGTTCTTCACCCATTGACTGAGCTGGTGTCCACCAGTTGCCCATATCAGCCTGTAATGGCTGAACAATTGAAGCATATCCCATTGTATCCATCTGAGCTTTTGCTAAAGCATCATCACCGACGTTGATGTTCTTGTCAGTAGGGATGATGTTTCTCTTGTCATAGTGAGCCTGTTGAGAAGCAGTGTTGCCTAAGTAAGCAGCCAATGCAACAGCGATTTCAGGATGTTCAGCATATAAAGCAGTCTGAGGGTTTACACCTACAGCCTTTGAACCGGCAAATGACTTCATCTGCTTTTCTTCACCACCAAGTGTGAAGCAAGGAGCCGGAGCGATACCTAAGTTGTCGCCATAAGCGTCTTTAGCTTTCTGGTAATCCCATGTTCCTGAGAAGAAAGCATCGATATCGTTTCCAGTAGAAACATCACCGTTTACGAAGTTAGGATTTGCAGCGAGGTCAACAAGATAGTTAGTTACTGCAACAGCCTTGTCACCAGCGAAATCGAAACCAGCAGTAGCATTGTCACCATTTTCACCGAACATTGTGCAGCCGTTAGCTACATAGAATGAAGCAATGTACCAAGAGTTGCTTAACGGGAAAGCGACCTTGCCCTTTGTCAGCATTGTGTCGAGGCTCTTGGCATCTTCATCAGAAATGACTGCCTTGTTGTAGTACATGAACCAGGTATTTGCAGTGTAAGGAACACCTACTACCTGACCGTCATAAGAAACGGTATTGACAGTAGTCTGAGAGTTGTTGTCCTTGATTGCAGCAAGAGTATTGCCACCGAATTCAGCTAAAGCACCTGACTTCAAAAGATCAGGGATCTGGTCGTTGGCATACATGTAGACATCAGCAGCAGCTGCTGGGTCTGTAGTAACGTTCGTCTTGGCATCGCCTTCTGAGCAGACACCGTAATTGAATGTAATCTCCCATTCAGGATGTTCAGCAGCGAAAGCCTCGCACTGAGTCTGTAACCACTTACCGTTGTCATCAGACTGATCTTCCTGTGGACCCCATACTGTAACAGTAACAGCGACCTTATCATCGCTGTTTCCGCCTTCAGCAGGTTTGCTTGCACATCCGGCTAAACCAGCCAGAAGCAGGAAAGACAAGCAGATTGTAATAAGTTTTTTAATGCTCATTTTAAATCTTTTCCTCCATTAAATCTATGTTCTCCGATAAATCGGTTAGAACCTTTAATATTCCAGATTCTTGCCTGTCTCCTTGTCGAACATATGTACGACATTTGGAGCGAAAGTGAATCTGACTTTTGATCCGATCGAAAGCGGCTGATTGCCTAGATCCAGGGTCGGAACGATGATGATACTGTCATGATTTCCGGTATTCAGATGGATATGAACAGAAGAGCCCATCATTTCTGAAACATCTACCGATCCTTCCATCATGGCACCTTCTACTTCCTTGAGAGTGATATGTTCAGGTCTTGCACCAACGATGATATCCATCGG
>JAFWKS010000342.1 GCA_017511325.1 Erysipelotrichaceae bacterium | reverse complement strand
TAATGGGAAATATGCTTGCCCATATCCTTGAACTTGCATTCCTCGATCTTGAATACCGGCAGATAGGCATAATTGCCCTTGCTGGTAAAGACAAGAAGTGTATCAAGAGTATCACAAGGTTTGATACCTATCAATGCATCGCCTTCTTTTGTCGAAGGGATCTGGTTTTCATTCGCATTGAATGCGCGCTCTGAGAAGCGTTTCAGATAGCCGTCTCTTGACAGTGATATATAACATGCTTCGTTGGCGATCATTGCCATCTTATCAAAGACGATCTCGGTGACTTCATCTTCAATAACAGTCTTCCGCGGATGTTTTTCCAGCTCGTTGACTTCCTTAAGTTCATTGATCAGAACGCTGTCAAGAACTTCTCTGGACCTTATTATCGCATTGAGTTCACTTATTTCGTTTCTCAGTGTTTTGTTTTCTTCCTGCAGTATTGTAATATCAGTTGAAGAAAGACGATACAGTCTTAAAGAAACAATGGCTTCCGCCTGTTCTTCAGTAAACAGGAAAGCTTCTTTGAGTTTTTCTTTGGCATCTTTCTTGTCTTTTGATCTTCTGATCAGAGCGATCACATCATCTAGGATCGAAATAGCCTTGATCAGACCTTCAATAATATGAAGACGCATCTTCTTTTTCTCAAGAAGATATTTCGATCTGTTCAAAACGACCTGTCGGCGATGTTCGATAAAAGCATCGAGTGCATCTTTCAAAGACATGAGTACAGGCTTATGATTTACGATCGCTACATTATTGTAGGAATAGTTTATCTGAAGATCAGTGTTCTTATAAAGATAATTCAGTATCTGCTGCGTATTAGCATCTTTCTTGCATTCGACAACGATCCTTAATCCGGCTCTTCCTGATTCATCTCTTACATCGGAGATGCCGTCAATATCTTTAGAAAGAAGGATATCGGAGATCTTTTTTACCAGTGAAGATTTTACAACTTCATAAGGGATCTCACTGATGATGATGGAATCACCGGTCTTTCCTTCAACGATCTCACACTTGCTGCGGACAACGACTTTTCCTTTGCCCGTCTCAAAGATTTCTCTGATCTGCTGCTTGCCCTGTACGATCCCACCAGTCGGAAAATCAGGCCCCTTGATAAACTGCATCAGTTCATCAAGTGAACATTCAGGATACGTGAGTCTGTAGATCGTCGCATCAACTACTTCATTGATATTGTGCGGTGCAATGTTTGTCGCATAACCCGAAGCGATACCAGTAGAACCGTTTACCAGCAGCAAAGGATATCTGGCAGGCAAGACCGTCGGTTCAAGATGCGTATCATCGTAGTTATTGGTCATCGCTACAGAATCATAATCAATATCATCCAGAAGCAATTCCGCATTTTTTGCAAGTCTTGCTTCGGTATAACGCATAGCTGCAGGAGGGTCATCATCGATCGAGCCGTTGTTTCCGTGCATGTCGATCAAAGGCTGATTTATCTTCCAATCCTGAGACATCCTGACCATGGCTTCATAGATAGAAGAATCACCATGCGGATGGAATGTGCCCATGACACTTCCTACGGTCTTTGCAGACTTTCTGTGAGGCTTATCAAAAGTATTTCCATCGATATACATGGAATAAAGGATCCTTCTTTGGACCGGTTTTAATCCGTCTCTGGCATCAGGCAGAGCTCTTTCCTGAATGATATATTTTGAATAACTGCCAAAACGATCAGACATTATATCATCCAATGTTTCATTCAGAAAATTCTCTACAATTTCTTCTTTCTTTCTTTTAGCCATTTCTTGTTACTCTATAGTCTTCTTCAAGGGTGAAGTCGATATTGTCATCGATCCATTTCCTTCTAACTTCGGCATTATTGCCCATTAAAACAGAGATCCTTCTCTCACATAATGCTGCATCTTCTATCGATACCTGAATGAGTGTTCTTTTGGCAGGATCCATGGTGGTATCCCACAGCTGATCAGCATCCATTTCACCTAGACCCTTATATCTTTGTATATCGACTTTCTCGCCCATCTCCTTCTTCAGCTCATTTAGTTCATCATCAGAATAAAGATAGATCCTTTCCCTGTTTTTCATTACGCCATATAAAGGAGGCATGGCGATATAGACATGACCCGTCTCGATCAGTTCTCTCATAAAACGATAAAAGAACGTCAAAAGCAAGACCTGGATATGGGCACCATCGGTATCCGCATCGGTCATGATGACGACTTTATCATAATGGATATCTTCAATATTGAAATGAGGGCCAACACCTGCTCCGATACAGTGGATGATGGTATTGAGTTCTTCATTTTTCTCGATCTCACTTACGGCAGCTCTTTCGGTATTCAGGACTTTGCCTCTTAATGGAAGGATAGCCTGGAATGATGAATCACGGCATTTCTTTGCGGAACGGCCGGCAGAATCACCCTCGACCAGGAACAGTTCGAGTTTAGAAGAATCTCTTGACTGTGCCGGTGCAAGTTTACCGCTTAAAAGTTCTTTGGCCTTGGTGGAAGATTTCTTGCCGCCGCGGGCTTCATCTTTTGCCTTGCGGGCTGCCTCTCTTGCAAGAGCGGCTCTTTGGATCTTTTTGATCAGCTGAATAGCTGTTTCCTTATTTTCGTGAAGGAAATATGAAAGCTGTTCAGATACGACACTGTCTACAGCATTCTTGGCTTCAGGAGTACCTAGTTTTCCTTTCGTCTGACCTTCAAACTGCAGTTTCGATTCCGGAACCGCGCAGGAAATGATCGTAGTCAGACCCTCTCTGACATCACTGCCTTCAAAGTTTTTGTCCTTTTCTTTGAGAAGCCCCACTTCTCTGGCATATTCATTTATGACTTTAGTAAAGGCGCTCTTATAGCCAACTTCATGGGTACCGCCATCACCTGTTCTTACAAGATTTACATAAGAGAAGGTATTCTCCTGATAGCCATCAGTATACTGGAAAGCTATATCGACACTGATACCATCCTTTTCACCTGAAAAGCAGACTGTATCATGCAGGACATCTTTGTCTTCATGAAGATAATCCATAAAGGCCTTTAAACCATCATTATATAAAAACTCGACTTGTTCATTGGTCCTGTTGTCCTTGACGATCAGCTTGACATCCTTAAGAAGGAATGCCTCCTCCTGAGCCCTGTCTACAATCGTCTGAAAATTGAACGTCGTAGTCTGAAAGATCTTCTTGTCAGGCATGAAAGTCACTTTAGAACCGGTCCTGTTGGTCGTACCTATCTCCTGGAGCTTGGATACTTTCTTGCCGCCGTTTTCAAAGCGCATCAAATAGCGTTTTTTATCACGGCAGACTTCAACTTCGAGCCATTCCGACAAGGCATTGACTACAGATGCGCCTACGCCATGCAGACCTCCGGCAGTCTTATATCCGCCCTGATCAGTGAACTTTCCTCCGGCATGAAGAACAGTAAAAATGACCTGAAGCGTATTCTTGCCTGATTTATGCATACCCACAGGCATTCCTCGTCCAAAGTCTGTTACTGTACATGAACCATCTTTA
>JAFWKS010000341.1 GCA_017511325.1 Erysipelotrichaceae bacterium | reverse complement strand
TGATAACATCACTTGGTGAATAAATGCCAGGCAGGGTCTTGATCTTGCAATCTGTTTCCTTGCAGATATTCAGGATATCTCTTTTATCTTCATTATTGGCAGATGGTATAGCCATATAGATCGTATCTATACCATATTTATCAACGTTATTCAGGATGTCATCTCTTGTTCCGACGATCGGAATAGAATCGATGTATCTTCCTACTTTATTTAAATTGTCATCAATGATACAGACGATCTTGTCTTTGGAATAAGGATTTCTAGAGTTATCTCTAATAAGTAATTGGCCTGCCGATCCTGCTCCTATCAGCATGATTTTGTTGTAGTTTTCAATATTTCTTCTTTGAGATCTTAATAGCAGAACAAATCTGTAGCCGAATCTTATGGCTACCAGCATGATTAACTGAATGGTGGCGCCGCCTACATAGTATAAAACAGGCATCCTGCCTATAAAAAGAATGCCCATTATCTGAAATGCAAGTGTAATAAATGTGGCCATAATGATCCTTATCAATTCATACAAAGAAGCAAAACGCCACAGCGATCTATACAAGCGTAACGTGTAGAAAACTATTAAGCAGAATAAAGTGTAGTACGGGGCAAACTTATAGAATCCGGTCAAGTAGACTTTTGGTACAGAAAGATACTTCAGATCGAATCTGAATAATAGCGCCAGGAAATACGATATGTTTACTGCTATCGCATCATACAGTATCAACAAAAGCGCTATGACCTGCCAATGTTCTATTCTGCGATTCAATGTTTCTGTAATTTTTTTCATTTGTAACTAAAAGTGTATAAAAGGTCTGTCTGATATATGAATATCAGGTTATATATAACCGAGCACTGTACTTTTCTTAATTCATAAATTGAAGTTAATAGTCAGTACAGATATATAACAAAAAGATTCCTGTCTAAAAACAGGAATCGCAAAAAACTATAGATTCAACTATATTACTGTTTATCAGTTCACTTAGTCGTAAAGTCTTTTCTTCAGTTTTCTGTTTCATTTGTCAGAATAAACGTTTCTTAACAGGTTTGAGTCTGTTGATCTTCTTATTATAGACCACATTTCCCGGATTGATCGTAAATAAGTAATCGGCTGTTTCTTTGGAAAACTTTCTTTCGATCAGTTCATAACAGCTTTTCAGATGCAACGGTCTGTATTCACTGTGGGCATCACTGGCTATAAAATGAAGTCTTCCTTTTTCAATGAGGTCAAACACGACTTTCTTCTCTGTTTTAGAGAACCTGAAGGTCTGATTGGCCTGAAGGTAATAACCGTTAGACAACCATCTTTTCACAAAGTCATGATCATCTTTGACATACTGATATCTTTCAGGATGGGCGATGATGACCTTGTGTGTCAAAGATATGTTGTAGAGGTATTCATCATAATCTGCTTTATATCTTTCAAAGGGAAATTCAACCAGCACATATTGAGAATCATTCATGGAACAGACTTCATTGTTCTCAATAAGTTCGTCTAGTCTCGAATCAATAAAGAGTTCATTTCCCAGATACAGGTTTATCTTTAAATCAGCGCAGGCTGATTTAAATTCATTGAATAACTTTAATAATTCATTTCTCTTTACTCTGTATTCACCTTTAGGCATATAGTGAGGAGTTATTAATACATCTGTTATGCCTTCCTCGATTGCCTCTTTAAGTAAATTTCTGGATAATTCCAGAGAATCTGAACCATCATCGATATTGGGTATCAGGTGATTGTGTATATCAATCATTCCTTCTTACCTTTTTTCTTTTTCTTCTTTTCTTTGTCTTCCGATCCGTAGGCTCCGTAAGTACCGTAATTTCCATAGTTGCCGTACTTGCCATATTTACCATATTTCTTGCCACCAGGCATCTGCGTCATGACGATGCCCAAGATATTGACATCAAACTGCTTAAGCAGATCTCGGCAGTTTTCCAGATCTCTTTTATCGTTGGTGTTGTAGGAAACACAAAGAATAGTTCCATCACAAAGTGTTGAAGTAATGACACCGTCTGTTACAAGACCTACTGGTGGACAGTCAATAAAAACCAGGTCATAGGTATCTCTTAATTTAGCCAATACCTTCTTGAAACTGTTTGACTGAATGAATTCCGAGGCATACGGATTCTTGGTCCCGGAAAGGATGATGTCGAATCTTTCCGTATACTTGATCAGGATCTCGTCAAATGTAGCTCTTCGGGCGATAAAATCGGAAATGCCCATTTTATTCTTGATCTTAAGCTTCTTGTGCAAAGTTGGAGCTCTCAAGTCAAGGTCTATGACCAATACTCTTTTTCCAAGCTGCGAGAAAGAATAAGCCAAATTCAGTATGACAGTAGATTTTGATTCATGAGCGGTGGTACTTATTACATTTATTGTCTTTAACTGTGAATCAAAATCTCTTAAGGAAATATTGGTCCTCAGGATCCTGAAAGCTTCGGCGGCCACGGAATCAGGGTTATTCATCGTGACCAAGGT
>JAFWKS010000340.1 GCA_017511325.1 Erysipelotrichaceae bacterium | reverse complement strand
TAGGTAAAAAGGTCTATCCTTGTCGGATCTATAAAGGCAAGCTGTTTGATGTACCGGTGTGGTTCATCGATCAGCCGGCTTTCTATGACCGTGACAAACTTTATGGCTATGATGACGACAAACTGCGTTTTGCGTTTTTCTCCAAAGCGGTGATCGAAGTCATGGAAGAGATCGATTTCATACCTGAGATATTGCACTGCAACGACTGGGAGAGTGCTCTGAGCGTCCTTTATCTGAAGGATGATCAGGCCATACACCCAAGATACCGCAACGTCAAAACTGTCTATACGATCCACAACATCGCTTACCAGGGCCAGTATAGCAAGGAAGATCTTGAGAAGACTTTCGCTCTGCATCCGGGGTGGTTTGATGGCGGTCTGGCCTATGTATATGAGGGAAGAGAAGATGTCAATCTGATGAAAGGCGCGATGCTGATGGCGGACGCCGTATCAACGGTTTCGCCGACTTATGCCAGAGAACTTCACACCCCTGAGTTTGGCAAGGGTCTTCAGGGTGTATGTGACATCATAGAATCCAAGATGTACGGTATACTCAATGGTATCGATCCTGATCTCTATGATCCGGGAAAGGATAAAAGGATCCCGGCCAATTTCACCATGGACGACAAGTCTGGCAAGCTGGCCTGCAAAGAATACATACAGGAAGTCTTTGGCATCAGGAAAGAAAAGAACTGGCCGTTATTCGCAGTGGTCGCCAGATTGGTCGAACAGAAAGGTGTCGATCTGATCAGCGAACTTCTCGATACGCTGATGGCCAAGGGCGTGCAGCTGATCATCTTCGGTCAGGGCGAAAAGAAGTATACGGATTATTTCTATGACTGTGCACGACGCTATAAAGGCCAGTTCGGATTCTCTGATCAGTATGATGATGATATGGCAGCCAGGATCTTTGCGGGAGCAGATTTCTATCTGATGCCTTCGGCTTTTGAGCCGTGCGGTCTTTCACAGATGATGGCCATGCGCTATGGCACCGTTCCGATCGTTCATGAGACCGGAGGATTGAAGGATACGGTTCGGCCTTATTCTGATTTTGACGGGATCGGAGACGGCTTCAGTTTTAGTCAATACAACGCCAAGGCTCTGCTGCTGGCGATCGATGAAGCGATAAAGGTCTATTTTGCCCAGCACGAAGTCTTTGAAACGATAAAGGATCGCTGCATGCGCAAGGATTTCTCCTGGGATAAATCAGCCATGACCTACATGAAGATGTATTCTGACATCTGTGGAAACGGCTACGATCCGAATGTCAGCTTCGCTGATGCCTATGATGTATTAAAGATCGTCTATGGTGATCTCAAAAAGGAAAGAGATGAATATCTGGCCAAACAGGATGATGATTATTCCAATATCGTGGAGATCAGGATCGAAGGCCCTGGTGAAGGCACCTTCCATATCCAGTTCAGCAAGCAGGGCATGGAGATGTATCCGACCAGTCACGATTACGCCTGCGTCAGGATCGCAACGAGCTTCGATAATCTCTACAACATGGCGACCGGGGTCGTATCTGCGGACAGGCTCTTCGTCAACGGACAGATGAAGGTCCAGGGCAATATCTCTAAAGGCGCTGAGATGCGCTACCTTCTGGGAAAACAGAAACAGTAAACAAAAGGTCTTAACTTCGCGTTAAGACCTTTTAAAATACTCTTTAAGTAGATCGTCTATTTGTCCATGTTGCCGATGTAGTTCATGATGATGTTGAAGATACGTGGCAGACCTCCATCATAGTTCATCTTCTCCAAAGCTAATGATACCATCGTCGGATTATCAGTGCCGATGACATCGACATCGCAGCTTACAAGATACTGGATTGTATCTTCACTATCGACAGTCCAGCAGAATACCTTTACACCGCGGGAGTGCAGATCATGCACCAGTTCCGGGGTGACGTTGGATTCTTCGATCGAGACATTGTCAGTACATTCAAGATCGTCAAGTTTGCCGAAAGCTAAAGCCATGCAATAGCCTTTGGTGATCGTCGGATCAAGCTCATTGATCCTTTCAAGACGGCTGTAATTCTGGGCAATGATCATGACGTGATCGTGCATGCCGGTCTCATTGATGACGTCGAGGATGTTTTCCTCAAAGTTTTCATCATCTCTGTGACCCTTGATCTCCACCTGCACATTCATGCCCTGTTCATAGCACATGTTCAATACTTCCTTGAGAGTAGGCATGAACACCTTGGAATAATTGCCCGGCATCCAGTCGCCGTATTCATACTGCTGCAGTTCAGCAAGTGTTGAATCGTGGATCGAAAGATCCTGTCCGGTCGTACGGCGGATGTCAGAATCGTGGTTGACGACGACGACACCGTCTTTTGTCTGGTGGACATCCAGTTCGACCCAGAGCAGATTTTCCATTGCCGCAAGCTCAAAGGCCGGTATGGTGTTTTCCGGGGCATTGACATTATCGCCACGGTGCGCACAGACAAGCGGTACTCCTACCGGTTCGGCAAGGAAGTAGTAATCTCTGTTTAGTGTGAAGAAAGCCATGAGGGTAACGACCACACAGCCTATGCCGATCATGATCAAAGATCTTTTGGCAGGTCTTACTTCCCTGAAGACATCTTTGGAAATGGTAGTTAAGAGATGTTTCTCTTCAATATACTTATAGAAAAGCACCGTTAAAGCAGCATTGTTTACGGCTGGCGATATCAGACTTCTAAGGATCTGTCTTAAGGCATAGGTATAGGTGTCAAGTTCGCTCGACTTGGTCACGATGCCGCTGGACTTATCGAAGAAAGACATAAGTTCACGGATATTGATGACGACCACAGAAGCGACTGAGTTGATCAGAAAGTTCATGATGATCGTCAGAAACAGCATCGTGAAGAAGGTGTTGAGGTATTTGCCTTTCTGCAGTTTCAAACTGCGATTGCAGCTCTTGTTGAAGTTGCAATGCTGCAGGACGAAGATATTGATGGAGAAGATGAAGACCGTCAGAAAACAGATCAGGAAGAAATAAACGATCTTATAGATCCGCTTGTATAAAGAAGTATATTCGATCGTCTGGTAAATAAAACCAGGAATGATCAGTTTGAATACAGAACTTGATAAAGGGAGCACCTTGGCCAAAGGGAACAGGACGATCAGGAAAACGATGATCAGCCAGTTTTGCGGATCGAAGGCTTTCCTGCAGGTCCTCAAGCCAGCCGCACACATGGATGCGATATTTGTATCTCTGCCGACCTGGCTCATGGAGAAGGCGTGCAGAAGCCCGGCGATCTCAAAGATGGATATAAGAGCGGTCAAGACAAGGAAGATCAGCAGGAAGAAGATCGTCGATGTGGAAGTGAGTATACTGAAAAGATTCAAAGGAGCTATATAAGTTGCGCCATTGGTCAAAAGGACCATCTTCAGCACAAATTCCTTGAGCACGATCGTACCGATGATGGATATGAACGCACACAAAAGGATGAAGATGAAGACTTCATGGAAATTCTCTTTGAAAAGCATAAAAGTATTTTTAAGGAATACTTTGAAATCCATAAAAAAATTATTGATTTTCTCTTTCAGTTTTTCGATTTTCTTTTTCATGATATGCATATCCTATCAAAGTAATTTTAGCGCAAAAACAGGAGAATTAGTTAAAGGCGTAGAAGTTTTCCTGAGCATAGGCAAAATATCGGCGGAAATTTTCGATCGCTTCCTTGCTTGTCTCGTGTTTTGGCTGCAGCATATCGAAGGCATGATACATACCCTCGTAGATATCAAGCTTTGCTTCTACGCCCGCTTTTTGAAGAGCGTTGAAGTAGGCGATCGTCTCATCATAGAAAGGTTCTTCGCTGCATACGAATGAATAGGCAGGAGGAAGATTGCTGAAGTCTTTCTGTCTGGAAGGCGAGGCATATGGCGAGACAGGCTTGCTTTTTTCTTTTCTCAGATACATTTTCCATGCCAGATGATTTATTGTCGTGTTCCAGGGCAGAGAATGATTGTCTCTTGATGAATCGGTGTCGAAACAGTCGAGCATCGGATATAACGGCATCTGGAAGGCGATGTTTACTTCTTCCCTGTCTCTGGCCATCATGGTCAAAGCGGCGCAAAGACCGCCTCCGGCACTTTCTCCACCGACCATCAGCTGATCGGCATTTATACCCAGCTGTCTGCAGTTTTCTTTCATATACAGTAAAGCCTCATAACATTCTTCAAGCGCGATCGGATAAGGATGAAAAAGCGAGAGATGATAACCGGGTGATATAACGACACAACGGAATCTTTCGACCAGATCTATTGCCCTGGTAAAATAGGCCATTTCTTTAAATCCGCAGAAATAGCCACCGCCATGGATCCACAAAACGCCTGTGGCATTTTCAGGCTTGTTTGCAGGAGAGATTATCAG
>JAFWKS010000339.1 GCA_017511325.1 Erysipelotrichaceae bacterium | reverse complement strand
GGTAGTTTACATCCGACTCCAGCAAAGCGATCCTGATCTCTTTGAGGGTATCTTCCATATTGCGTTCGGAAAGTCTTCCCTTTCCCTGAACGTTTCTTATTGTCTTGGTTAATTTATCCTGTAATGAATCAAACATAACCTAATTATATTACAATTTGAAAGCAATAATGAAAGAGCTGTTTCCAGCTCCTTCAATCTTTAAGGGTGATGTTATTGCCGATGAGATTGGCATTATAGTACTGCTTGTTCTCACTTTTGTAATTGTTACATGCCAATCTGCCGCTTACGGCAATAAATTGCCCTACACGGTAATCCTCATCCACCAGATTTCTGAAAACAGTAACTTCGTAGATCTCTTTTTCATCTTCAGTTTCCTTGGAGTTCTTGTCCACGGATATCTTGAGTCTGCATAATCTTATGCCGTTTTCAGTTGTAATTTTCACCGGTTCTTCAATAATATAACCGGCTAAGGCAAACAAGTTCATATACCCCCTTTCCTTATTACCTGCACCATCAATTTAGCATGTTTACAATATGGTTTTTGCTACAGAATTGTCTCAGTTTTTTCTCAAAAAATTCTCATTCTTAACATTCGGATTGTTGAAAACTCCATTGAAAATGCAAGTTTAGGCACGATAATGGTACATTTTCTCTATTTTTATATATTGTGCAAAAATCATTATTATTTATTAATTGAATGTGGATAAATTAAAATAATAGATGATTAGAAAGAAGGACAAATTATGCCTGTTTTAGATCAATACTTCAAACCTGAATACTATTTTGAGCAGATATGTGCTCATCCTCACGGTTCCTATCATGAAAAACCGCTGAGCGATTATATTGCAAATTTTGCGAAAGAAAAAGGTTTGCGCTTCAGACAATACGACAACTTCAACGTGATCATCTACAAGGATGCATCAAAAGGATACGAAGATCATGAGCCTGTCATGTTGCAGGGGCATATCGATATGGTGTGTGAAAAACTTCCTGATTCCAAACACGACTTTGAAAAAGATCCTATCGATATCTATGTTCAGGATGGCAAAGTTAGAGCTCGGGGAACTACTTTAGGAAGCGATGACGGAATATCTGCTGCCTATATGCTGTCGATACTCGATGATGACAAGCTTCCTCATCCGCCGCTGGAATGTGTCTTTACCGTACAGGAAGAAGTCGGATGCTATGGTGCAAGGGATCTTGATTTTTCCGCACTTACGGCAAAAAGAATGATCGGTCTAGACAATATGCGCTTCGATTCTTCCGATGTGACATGTTCAGGATCACAGAAGATCACTCTGACCAAAAAGATAAACAGAGAAGAAAATAAAGATGAATTTTCTCTTTTGAAGATCCAAGGACTTCTTGGAGGACATTCTGCCGGTTATATAAATGCCGAAAGAGCCAACGCCATCAAGCTGAGTGCTCGTATCCTTAATGAGTTGAACAAAGAAACTCAGATATCCATCGCCTATATGAACGGCGGTGACAAGGATAATGCTATCCCTGTATATTGTGAAACGCTGTTTTCTTCAAAGCTTACTTATGAAGAAGTAAACAGAAAGATCATCGCGATCTTCAATTCATACAAAGATGAATTCGCCGATTCCGATAAAGATATCACTGTAAGTGTGGAAAAAGGAAACAGTGAAAAAACGCTTACGGGAAAAGAAAGCAAAGATCTGCTCAGATACCTGCTGATCCTTCCTAACGGTTTCCGTCATCGCAGCATGCTTATAGAAGGACTTACCACTGCATCAGAAAACCTCGCCAGTATCAGAACGACTGCTGGCGAGATAAAGATCAGATATTTTATCAGAGCTGCTTTGTTCTCACATCTTGATGAGATGGCAAATGAGATAACAGCGATCTGTGACCTCTTTGGTTTCTCATATGAGCTCGAAGAGAAATGTCCGGGCTGGAATTACGTCAAGGATTCACCATTAAGAAAGAAACTGTTTGAAATTTTTGAAAAACATACCGGCAGAAAGATGAAAGAGCTGGCTACCCACGGCGGACTTGAGACATCCTATATCGCCAATGGCATACCTGGTATTGACATCGCCTGTATGGGTGCCGATTGCAACTACTACCACACCGACAGAGAAGCGCTTGATCTCAAGACGTTCCGTGAAGCATATGAGATACTTAAAGACCTTCTTTTACAGCTTTAGATCTAAGTCATAATAAACAAGCCCTGTTACATCAAACAACAGGGCTTGTTTTATTCATTGATATCGTCTTCTTCCTTAAGATAGACTTCACGAGGCTTTGAACCGTTAGCCGGTCCGATGATGCCCCGATCTTCAAGCGTATCGATCAGTCTGGCGGCACGATTATAGCCGATGCCAAACCTTCTCTGCAGTAATGATGTGGAAGCCTTCTGCTGGCCTCTTACGAATTCCACGACATCATCGTAGAGTGAATCCATACTGTCGGCATTTACGCTGTTGGCAGACATGACGGTCGTGCCGTTCATGTTTGTCAGGAACTCATAGTAGGAATCCTCATAGTCAGGCTTCGCCTGAGACTTGACGTAGGATGTGATCTTGTTTATTTCCTTGTCTGTTACATAAACGCCCTGCATTCTGATCGGCGCAGTCTCACCCTGCGGATAATAAAGCATATCGCCATTGCCCAGCAGTCTTTCTGCACCTGTCTGATCAAGTATCGTCCTGGAGTCGATAGAAGAGGCTACCGCAAAGGAGATACGTGAAGGGATATTTGATTTGATCAGACCTGTTATGACGTCTGTAGAAGGCCTCTGTGTCGCTACGATCAGATGTATGCCTGAGGCACGGGCAAGTTGCGTTATCCTCTGGATCGACAATTCGACATCCTTGCCGGCGATCGCCATCAGATCGGCCAGCTCATCAATGATGACCACCATATAAGGCATCCTGTTCATCGGTTCTTCTCCTGATTGCAGGTTGTCGTTGTATTCACTTACATAGCTGTTGAAACCGTCGATATTCCTGACACCGACTGTTGCAAAGGCATCATATCTTTCTTCCATGATGACGACGACTTTCTTCAGCATATTCGAAGCCATGACAGGATCGTCGATGATCGGCCAAAGCAGGTGTGGAATATCCTTGTATGGAGTGAATTCTACTTTCTTAGGATCTACTAAGACCAGTTTCACATCATCAGGATTGGTCCTTAAAAGGAATGAAGTGATGATACTGTTGATACAGACCGATTTGCCCGAACCTGTCGCACCGGCTATCAGAAGATGCGGCATCTTTGCCAGATCACAGTATACCGGTTTGCCCATAAGATCCTTGCCCAGGCAGAACAGCAAAGAAAGCTTCCTTTTTTCCTGCGGAACGTTCCTGATCAGGTCCAGCATCCTTACCGGTACCGGTTCAACGTTAGGTATCTCGATACCTACAGCGCTTCTTCCCGGGATCGGAGCTTCAATACGGATATCCTTGGCTGCCAGTTCCATTTTGATGTTGTCGGAGCTGTTCATGATCTTGT
>JAFWKS010000338.1 GCA_017511325.1 Erysipelotrichaceae bacterium | reverse complement strand
TTCCTTTAGAGCATCATATAATCCGCTGACATCTTTGGCGTTATAGTTATCAGATCTTTCAATAGCTGCAGCAATGATATAGATCTGTCTTCCCTCATCCAGTTTTATTCTGATTTGATCCATTATGCTTCTTATGGAATTCTCTTTGATCAGATATGTCTTACATCCTTTTCGTCCAGCAGGCAGCGTTTCGATCGTAGATACATCCATATCGCCATAGATTGATGATGCAAGAGTCCTGGGGATCGGAGTTGCCGACATCAGGATAAAATCGACATTTACACCCTTTTCTTTAAGTGCCTGTCTCTGCCTTACGCCAAAACGATGCTGCTCATCCGCAATGACCATGCCAAGTTTCTTATATTCAACATCTTTTGAAAACAGTGCATGGGTCCCAACTATTATATCGATCAAACCATCAGCGATCTTTTCTTTTATTTCTTTTTCGTTTTCCATAGAACTGTAAAGGACGCCTACCCTTACGCCGAAAGGTTCAAGCTGTTTCTTCAATGATGCGTAATGCTGCTTGGCAAGGATCTCCGTTGGAGCCATCAATGCTCCCTGATATCCCGCCAGATAATTCGCATATAGTCCGATCATTGCGACAGCTGTCTTGCCTGATCCTACTTCTCCCTGAACGAGTCTATACATCACATTAGTAGATCTTAGATCTTTTAGAATATCTTCTACAGTTTCATTTTGGTCTTTAGTCAATTCAAAACCCAGTGAGCCGACAAGTTCATTTACTTTATCTTCAGAAAACAGCTTTGCTTGTTTAAGCGTGGAAGCAGTATTTCCTTTAAGGATATCTAACGCCAGATAAAACCTTAAAAACTCTTCATACTTAAGTCTGCTTATGGATTGTTTAAGAAGATTGCTGCCAGAGGGATCATGGATATTCTTTATCGCCGTCTTATAATCTATCAGATGATGAGCTTCTTTAAGATCAGAAGGCATTGTATCTTCCAATTCTTTTTCGCATTTCCTAAAAGTAAAATCAATGAGTTTTCTTATCTCGTTCTGATTTATACCTTCCTTTAAAGGATAATAAGGAATTATTTCACCTATTACATCTTTGGTGAAGTAATTTGAAGCAGTTACCTTATTGTTTCCCATATATTTGCCTATAACTGTGATGGTTTCATTTGAACCTACATTATTGATCCAGGGTCTGTTGAATATAGTCACCATGATAACTTCTTCCTCATACAGTACTTTGAATCTTGTTGTAGCAAGTCTGCCTTTTCTAAAAGTACTTGGAGAACTTATCAGCTGGCCTTTGAAACAAACGTTTGACCCTTCACTGAAATCTGCATAATGGACCTCATTAAACATTTCATATCTGAAAGGATAATAGCTGAGAATATCATCACTTGTTTCAAGACCAAGTCTTTCACATATCTGATATCTTTTTTCCGTAAGTTTCAGTTCATCTATTTTCATTTATTTTATTTTATCAAACAGCATTTAAATATGTTATACTATTAAAGCATCCCCGGATGGCGGAATTGGCAGACGCGCACGACTCAAAATCGTGTGGAGCAATCCATGTCGGTTCGACCCCGACTCTGGGGACCATGTGAATTTGAAAAGTACGGGTAAGACCGTACTTTTTTCGTGATTGCTTAGATAGATAAACCGGAATTAATCTAATCACCTATACACAACGCTTTTATAGTCTATATCTAAAGCAATGATTATCGACTCGTTATCATTAATCTTAGCCAACTGCCTGTATCATTTCAGATTACCAGCCAAGACTTTTCCGAAAGCGTATGTATCTTCTGCGTTGATCAGAAGTACCTGTATCCATTTATTGATGGTCCTTTGTACGTTCTAATCAAGTTTTTTAAACTGTTCATCAAATTCGGAAGAAGTATAGAACTTATATCGCAGAGTTTTCTGACGCTTTCCTATTAACAGTTTCCTGTATATACATAATTAAGCTTTTCTCTTGCGATCTCTGCGAGTTCATACACCTTTGATACTTTTGTAGGATCTTTGTCTGTCATCTTGAAACAAGGAAAAAATCTTGATATATGCAAAGGTATTTCTGCACCATTATCCAAAGAGGAAATCCAGGAAGAAAGTTTTCTAATATGTTCTATACTATCGTTTTCATTCGGAATGATGAGTGTTGTCAATTCAATATGACAGTGGTTATTGGCTTCTTCAATGAACTTTAGAACCTGATCCCGGTTTCCTTTCAGTAGATTTTCATAAAATCCATCATCAAAACTCTTCAGATCTATATTCATCGCATCGAAATAGGGAACGATCTTTTCAAGAACTGAAAGCTCACACATTCCGTTTGTGACCAATACATTCTTCATGCCATTTTCATGAACGAGTTTTGCGCAATCCAGAACATATTCATAGCCTATAAGAGGTTCATTGTATGTATAGGCAACACCTATATTTCCTTTATCTTTATACAGCATCGCAATGCTTAGAAGTTCTTCGGGACCTATATCTCTGGCTCTTTTTGCCAAGTATTCCACTCCATCTGACCAGGAGATCTCATAATTCTGGCAGAAAGGACAACGCAGATTGCAGCCAAAGCTGCCTACGGAAAGGATCTTTGATCCGGGATAAAACTTTTTCAATGGTTTCTTTTCGATAGGATCTAAAGCGATAGAAGTCACTTTCCCATAGTTAAAAGCTTTGACTTTTCCATCTTCACAGATCCTGCCTTTACAAAAGCCAAGTTTTCCTTCAGGAATATCACAGTGTCTGAAACATACTTCACATAAAGCCATATCTTCAATA
>JAFWKS010000337.1 GCA_017511325.1 Erysipelotrichaceae bacterium | reverse complement strand
ATTAGGGCAGGTCATTGACGGATGGATTGATGTGCTCGGTTATCAAAGCGACAACATGCCTGTATTCATGCCAACACAGTTGATTCTTAAACCGCTGTTTGCATTGTTCTTCATTATCTTGTGCTGGGCAGTAATTGATATTCTTAAATATAAAGAGAAATACGATTTCTATGAGAGATTTATGAACCTGTATTTCCTGATTGCCGCTCTGGTTATCAGTGCGCTGTTTGTTTTTACAACGACAGCTTATGTAAACCGTTATCTCTTGCCGGTTTCGGTTTTCTCCGTCTTTACTGTCGGCATCTTCTTCTCTCATTACCGTATCGAATGGCAAAAATGGGGAATGCTGTCACTGATTGTCGTATTTATAGTAGTCAATACCAGATTCCAGATCCATTATCAGCGAGATAATAACTGCTATACGGACGACAGTTTATTTGCCGCTGAGCAGACTATTCTTGCTAATGATTGCTTTAGCGGTTACACAATTGATCACTGGAACGGTCATAATCTGTTTACGGAATTGACTGACGGCAAGATTGAAACTTGGAGACTAAATCAAAACGGTCTTAAAAGTATTAGCACATGGCTGCAGGCGAAGGATCATCAGACAAAAAAGCCTTCAGGCAAAGTATTTCTGCTTCTGCTGCAGGAGGAAAAAGAACTGGTTCATTTCAATGAAGATGTCAGCAGCTACATCCGTTATGAAGACAATGAAAGAATCCTGTACATTTTTGACAATTATGAACAACTAAAAGGATTCATGGAATAAACCGCTGAAAGGCGGTTTTTGTATGTAAAGATAATATCGTTTATAATAGGAATGATGAAAAAGATAGCACTGATCCCTTCCAGGTACGGTTCAACCAGATTTCCTGGAAAACCCCTGGCTTTGATCAAGGGAAAGCCGATGATTCAATGGGTCGTAGAAAACATCAGGCAGTGTCCTGAAGTCGACGATGTTTATGTTGCGACCGACGACAGACGCATCTTTGATGCCGTAGAAGCTTTCGGCGGCAAGGCCCTGATGACTTCCGACAAGCATACCTGCGGTACGGACAGACTGGCGGAATGCGCCCGGATCCTGAACCTGGATGACGAGGACATTATCCTGAATATTCAGGGCGATGAGCCGACTTTCAGAAAAGAAATGGTAGAAGACCTGCTTTCGATCTTTGAGGATGAAAGCGTCTATTTCGGCACTCTGAAAGTAGAGATTACCGATGAGAAGGAACTGAACAATCCGAATGCGGTAAAAGTAATCAACGATTTTAATGGCAATGCGATCTATTTCTCAAGATATACCATTCCGTATGTCAGGGACGAGAAAAACAGAAACATCGTAAAGCACTACAAGCACATCGGCGCTTACGGATACAAGAAATGGTTCCTGATGAAGTATAGTGCGATGGAAAAATCGCCTCTGGAGATCTCCGAATCTCTGGAGCAGCTTCGGGCCATCGAAAACGGATATCAGATCAGGGTAAAAGAAACGAAATACCAGACGGTCGGCGTGGATACGCCGGATCAGATACAAGAAGTCGAAAGACTGATGGAGAAAATATATGGCTAAGTTTATCCTTATTGCCGGACCGTGCGTCATCGAATCGGAAGAACTGTGTCTGCAGGTGGCAAGCAAAGTAAAAGAAATCGCTGAAAGACTGGATCTGGATTATTATTTCAAGTCTTCTTTTGATAAAGCAAACCGTACTTCGATCTATTCCTATAGAGGCCCGGGTATTGAAGAGGGACTGAGGATTTTGAAGAAAGTCAAAGATGAAGTAGGCGTAAAAGTAACGACCGATATCCATGAACCGTGGCAGGCGGCCAAAGCGGCGGAAGTCTGCGACATGCTGCAGATCCCGGCATTTCTGTGCCGTCAGACCGATCTGCTGAAAGCGGCGGGAGAGACGGGGAAACTGATCAATGTCAAGAAAGGGCAGTTCCTGGCTCCTTGGGACATGAAGAATGTCGTAACCAAGCTTGAAGAGATCGGATGCAAGAATTTTATGCTTTGTGAAAGAGGAAGTTCGTTCGGTTACAATACACTGGTTGTCGACATGTCGGGAATTTATGAGATGAAGAAGTTCGGATATCCGGTCGTATTCTATGCGACCCACTCCGTACAGAAACCGGGCGGAACGGGAACGGCAACCGGTGGAAACCGGGAATATGTGGAACCTCTGGCGAAAGCGGCGATCGCAGCCGGAGCTGACGCTCTGTTCTTTGAAGTACATCCGAATCCGGACACAGCCAAATCCGATGGT
>JAFWKS010000336.1 GCA_017511325.1 Erysipelotrichaceae bacterium | reverse complement strand
CTTATTGAGACACTATAGAGTCCATCTTCCTCTTCAACAGCAAAGGCCCAGATGAGAAGATCAGAGATTTTTCCGATCTCATCAATGTTGTTTTTGGCATCTACAGCATTCATTTCAAGCTTTTGAAGCTGTTTCTGATTCAGAAAGATATAACCGAATTGTTTTTCAACTTTTAAATAATTTCTGATCTTGCTGACCTTATGGAATGTGTCGAGTTTTTTATCCATCAGATATTCAACCAGATCAGACACTTTGAGATCTCCTGTCTTGACCAGCTTATATGCTATTTCAAATGTCTTATATGTTACGCTAGTTGTCCTGAAATTGATCGTATCGGTAACTAGACCGCAATACAGAAATTTACAGGTCTCAGGAGAGATATAGTATCCTTTAAATTCCTTAGAGAAGAATATTCTGGCAAGCAGTTCGCAGCACGCTGCTGATTTTGAATCTACGATATTCAGATAACCGTAATCATCGACTACGGGATGATGATCGATCTTTACGATCTGTTTTGCTTTTAGGAAACGCTGATCATCTACCCTTGCCTTATTCGATGTATCGACAACGACAGCCAGCGATTTCCTGATGAAATTATCAGAGATCGGGTGGCTTACATTTATGATCTCATACTGATCTTTTCCGCTTATTCTGATCTTCTTGTCTATAAAATTATCTTTTAAAAACGTATAAAGAGCCAATGCCGAAAACATCGCATCTCCATCAGGACGGACATGTCTGAAAATTGCTATACAATCGTATTCTTTGATAAGCTCCAGGAATTCCTTATACATATTACAGACCAAGAATTCTTACAGTATCTTTAACGATAGCCAGTTCCTCGTTTGTAGGAACGACATATACTTTTATCTTTGAATCAGGCAATGAGAGTTCCTGCTCGTTGTGCGTCTTGCTGTTGAGTTCATAATCAACTTTGACTCCAAGAGGTTCTTCAAGCTTCTTGCAGATCATTTCTCTGACTAAAGTCGCATGTTCACCAAGACCTGCTGTAAATACCAGTGCATCGACATGACCTAGCTGCATTACATAGCCACCAACGACATTGATTACTCTGTTTACATAGAGATCATAAGTGAGTTTTGCTCTTTCGTTACCTTCATTCATGGCATTCTCAACATCTCTTGAATCTGATGAAACACCGGAGATACCAGCCATGCCGGACTTCTTGTTGAGATATTCTTCCATTTCTTCAGGGGTGCAGCCAAGTTTCTTCATCATGAAATAGACGACTGTCGGGTCGATATCACCACATCTTGTGCCCATCATAATACCACCTAAAGGTGATAAGCCCATTGAAGTATTGATACATTTGCCGCCTTTAATGGCTGTGATCGAAGCTCCTGAACCCAGATGCATAGTGATTATATTGAGGTCTTTGATGTCTTTACCCATAATCTCAGCAGTCCTGTTGGCGACATACTTGTGCGATGTACCATGAGCACCGTATCTTCTAACTTTGTAATCGGTATACCATTCGTAAGGTACCGGGAAAAGATATGATTCAGGACCCATCGTCT
>JAFWKS010000335.1 GCA_017511325.1 Erysipelotrichaceae bacterium | reverse complement strand
TGGCTTTTCGATCAGATCGACCAGGATGGTGTTATGCAGATCTTTATAGATCTTAGGAGCTCTTGAATCAGTGACGATGAAGCCCTTATCGATCGGGGCGAAGGTATAGGTGCAGATGACATTGAACTTGCTCAGATCCGATAAGATATATGTCTCGGCACAATGGGAACAGGCCATCCTTTTTATTTCGCCTTCTTCAGGGTCCGGAGTGGTGAAACCTTCCTGGACACTGATACCGTTGGTACCGAAGAAACCGATGGTAAAGTTCATCCTTTCAAGGTATTTTAATGTATCAGCTCCGATCAATGCTTCAGTAGTTGTCTTGATCGTTCCGCCTGGCAGATAGACCTGATGGCCATAGGAAGCCAGGATCCCCGCATGGGAGATGCAGTTTGTGATATAGGTAGCTTTGACATCTCTTAAGAAGGGAAGCATCTCCGCCGTCGTAGTTCCGGCATCAAGATAGACAACATCGCTCTCCTTGATCAAAGAAGCAGCATATGAAGCGATCTCTTTCTTTGATTCGGTATTGAGATCCTGACGGTGCATGACGGTCTCGTCTTTGGTGAGGATGTTATTTTTTAAGGATATGGCACCACCATGGACCTTTTTAAGCATTTTGGAATGATTTAATTCACTGAGATCTCTTCTGATCGTCGATTGCGAAGCACCAAGGATCTCCATCAGCTCATTTATCGTCACACTTTTTCTTTCGTTAGTGATATCTACGATCTTTCTTTTTCTTTCTTCATTCAGCATGATTCTCTCATTTCCTTTTAAATAATTGTAATAATTTAATCAAAAAATGTCAAAATCAGTCAGAAACAGTCAAATTGTGATTGACAATGACTGAAATTGAATATAGTATATAGTTAAATAAGCAAAAATATGCAAAAACGTTCAAAAATGATCATTTTGAACAGGAAAGGGGATAGATATGATATATACGATCACTTTTAACCCTTCGCTTGATTACATCGCCAACTGTGAGGATTTCCGTTTAGGCGAGACCAACCGGGTATCAAAGGAGATAATCTTCCCGGGAGGCAAGGGCATCAACGTTTCCATCGTATTGTCGAACTTCGGCATGGATACGACAGCATTGGGCTTCCTGGCCGGTTTTACAGGCGAAGAGATCAAAAGACTGATAGTAGAAAAGGGTATCAGAAATGAAATGATCCCTATCGATCACGGTTTTTCCAGGATCAACGTCAAATTAAGATCCAAAGTGGAAAGTGAACTCAACGGCATGGGCCCATCGATCGACAAGGAAGCGATCGACAAGCTTTATGAAAAACTCGATAAGCTGACTGATCAGGATATCCTGTGTCTGGCCGGAAGCATTCCTTCAAGCATGCCATCAACGATGTATTCAGATATCATGAAACATCTCAAGGGCAAAGGGATAAAGATCGTCGTCGATGCCACAAAGGATCTTCTGATGAATGTGCTTGAATACAAGCCGTTCCTGATCAAACCGAACAATCATGAAATAGGTGAACTGTTCAATGTAAAACTCACGACGCGCGATGAAGTCATACCGTACGCCAGAAAGCTGCAGGAAAAAGGAGCGGTAAACGTCCTGGTATCGATGGCCGGGGAAGGAGCCGTCCTGCTTGATGAACAGGGCAATGTCCACAAATCGGAAGCACCAAAAGGAAAAGTCGTTAATTCCGTAGGGGCAGGTGATTCGATG
>JAFWKS010000334.1 GCA_017511325.1 Erysipelotrichaceae bacterium | reverse complement strand
TGTTTATGTTCCTTATCGATATCGATGACCTTGGCCATGACATATTCATCAACTTTTACGAAATTGTCGATATTCCTTACAAAACCATTGGAGATCTCAGAAATATGGATCAGGCCGCTGACGCCATCTTCAAATTTCACAAAAGCTCCATACGGCTTTATCCCTGTCACACAGCCGTATACCGTCATTCCCGGTTTATAGTCATCGATCGTACTCATCTTTATAATTATAGCATTTCACCATTAATCATTTTGCTTGTTTATTTAAAAAAGAGTGAGTATTATTTTAATGGAGATTATGAATATGGAACAGGAAGAAAAAATCAGACTAATTGAAAAAACGATCGAAAAGGTCAGACCATATATTCAAAACGATGGCGGTGACGTCAAATTCGTCAAACTGGAAGACGATATCGTCTATGTCACAGTCCACGGTGCCTGCGTTGGCTGCATGGCTTTGGACTACACCCTTAAGGAAGGAGTTGAAGCCCTGCTTATCGACGAAGTTGAAGGCATCAAGGAAGTTCGATTGGTAGATTAAAACACAGTTAGCAAACTGTGTTTTTTCTTATCTGTCACTTACCTGAACGATTATGCATTTGAGATAATCGGAAACATTGTGTCCGAGGATCACCGGATGATCGGGGCCCTGAGCCCTGCTTTCCACTAAGCGCAGACGTTTGTGAGCGTCGTTGCCTGAAGCCAGGATGATCTTCATGAACAGGTCTCTCGGCATATATTCGCTGCAGGAACAGCTCGCGAGGAAACCTCCCGGTCTCAGCAGTTTCATCGCTCTATAATTTATCTCTCTATAGCCTTTTGAAGCATTCTTTACCGAATTCCTGGATTTTGTGAAAGCCGGAGGATCAAGGATGATGACATCAAACTGTTCTTTTTTTTCTTCCATCTCGATCAGATAGTCAAAGACATCCGCCACTATAAACTTCGTATTTTTAAAACCGTTCAATTCGCTGTTTTCTTTCGCCTGATCAACAGCCAATTCGGAAGCATCGATGCCGATGACTTCTTTAGCTACTTTTGCGGCTGACAAGGCAAAACCGCCCGTATGGGTGCAGCAGTCGAGGACCCTTTTGTCTTTGCAAAGATTGCGTATATATAGATGATTGTATTTCTGATCCAGAAAATAACCGGTCTTCTGTCCTTCGGCGATATTGACTTTGAGTTTTACGCCATTCTCGTCTACTTCAATGCTCGTATCAAACGGTTCACTTAAAAAACCTTTGACTCTTTCAAGGCCTTCCAAAGCCCTTACTCTGGCATCGCTTCTTTCGTATAGTCCTCTTATCGAAACGCCATCTTCTGCAAATACTTCCTTAGCCGCCTTAACAAGCAGGTCCTTCCTGATATCCATGCCCAGAGTGTCGATCTCAAAAACCAGTACATCATTGAACTTGTCGATGATCAAACCAGGAAGTCTGTCCGAATCAGAAAACACTACTCTGCAGCAATTGGTCTCGACTACGCTCTTGCGATAGTTCCAGGCATCGAGGATCCTCTTTTTGAAGAATTCCTTAT
>JAFWKS010000333.1 GCA_017511325.1 Erysipelotrichaceae bacterium | reverse complement strand
TGTCAAAAGCAGAACGATGCTTATTTGACTTTGACTGTGACGCTTACGGAATGGCTTTCGTTGCCGCTGTCATTGACTCTGATTATTGTTTCGCCTTCACTCAAGGCATGAACAACTCCAAAATAATCGACAGTCGCAACCATTTCGTCATCCGAGTTGAACAGGAGATTGCAGCTGCTGAAGGAAGGGTAGACCGATACCCTGATCTGTTTCACCTCGTCCTTGTTCATGATGAAAGTCTCTTCCTCAACCGACAGCCCTTTGACCGTTCCCATCCCACAGCAGGATATTCACGAATTTCAATTTCTCATTCTTTATCATTTCATCTGCTCCCCCTGTTTTTACGGGGGCATTTGTATCGTCGTGACGTTTCTGTTTACTGCTTCTTGCAAAAAAGCTTCAGCTTTTTTTCGGCTTTTTTGATCGTGATCGAATCTGATATGCTGCCGATGAATTCGCCGTCGGCAAAAATGCCCGCTTCATCGCGGTTGACCGTTATCGTGATCTGTTTGTCGTCTCTGACAACCAGAGGATGGATGTCCTTGGTATGGGAACAGATCGGCGTGATCGTCAGCGTATTCGTATCGTCATCCAGCAGCGGTCCAAAGGCAGCCAGATTGTAGGCCGATGAACCAACCGGAGTCGTAATGATCAGTCCGTCGCAGCGGGTCATGTAACGGAAATGTCCGTTCACCGAGAGACTCAGATCGACTGTCTTGCCAAAACTGGTCTTTCCGGCCATAATATCGTTCACGGCATAGTGTTCCATGCCGTTCATCCCGCATTTCAGCAGGATCTTCTCGCTCAATTCAGCTTCTTTGACTGCTTCATTAAAACCGTCGATCTCTTCCTGCCTAAGCAGACACAGATAACCCAGCCGTCCACAGTTGATTCCGGCCAGAGGTCTGTCATAGACGATCGCATGCTGAGCCGCCTTCAGAAGCGTTCCATCGCCGCCCAGAGAAAGAATCAGATCACAATCAGAAAAGGAGTCACAGATCATGTGACCCCCTTCTTTCAGTCTATTACCGATGTTTTCCACATCCTCTTTCGCGATATGTGAGCCGTAATAGAGATACAGTTTCATTATTTCTTGCTTAGATATTCATCAATCGATTTCGCAGCCAGCTTACCGGCGCCCATGGCACTGATAACGGTAGCAGCTCCGGTAACAGCGTCTCCGCCCGCATAGACGGCATCACGGGAAGTAAGACCGTCCTCGTTGATGATGATGCCGCCATGGGAATTGACTTCCAGACCCTTGGTCGTATCCTTGATCAGCGGATTCGGTGAAGTACCGATCGACATGATGACGGTATCGACATCCAGAACGAACTCCGATCCCGGAACTTCAACCGGTCTTCTTCTGCCGGAAGCATCCGGTTCACCCAGTTCCATCCTGATGCACCTGATGCCTGTAACGAAGCCGTTCTTCGGATCTCTTGGATCTTCAGGGTTGTTGTAGCCGAGGATCTCGACCGGATTGTTCAGCAGTCTGAAATCGATGCCTTCTTCTTGCGCATGTTCGACTTCTTCTTTTCTTGCAGGAAGTTCTTCCATCGATCTTCTATAGACGATATAGACCTTTTCTGCACCCAGACGCAGAGCGGTTCTTGCCGCATCCATCGCAACGTTGCCGCCGCCTACGACAGCCACTTTTCCGCCCTTCATGATCGGCGTAACCGGATCTTCGCGGTAAGCCTTCATCAGGTGGATCTGGTCAGGAATTCGTTGGCGGAATAAACGCCCTTGTATGCTTCGCCGGGAATGTTCATGAAACGAGGCAGTCCTGCACCCGAACCGACAAATACGGCTTCATAGCCCATTTCGAACAGTTCATCGATCGTCAGGGTCTTGCCGATGACAACATTGGTATCGATGTCGACACCAAGAGCCTTCAGCGTATCGACTTCCTTGGCAACGATCTTCTTCGG
>JAFWKS010000332.1 GCA_017511325.1 Erysipelotrichaceae bacterium | reverse complement strand
GCATATGTTTTGAACAACTCTTCATTAGCTACGCCGGTCATGGCAGTATATCTGCTGTTCTCGATCATCTTCTCGATCCTCACACCGAAGATCGATACGCTTTTAGGCAGAAAGAAGACGATGATCGTGGCAGCTCTTGTTCAGATAGCAGGCAAGATCCCGTTTATCATCGATCCGTATAATGTAATCAACGCCTACATCAATGCGATCTCTGCCGGCATCGGTCTGACGATGACTTTCATCCTTTTCAACACCAACAGAAATTCTATTTCGGATATCGTTGAGATACAAAACGGCAGAAGGCTCGATACGATGGTCTCTACCGGAGACAACCTGGCTTCCAAGATTGCTGAAGCTGCTGTCGACAAGCTGTTCCTGGTAGCTCTGGCTGCAGCCGGATTCTCTGCCAAACTGGCTGATCAGGGTCTGTTGCAGAGTGTTGCCACACAGAATACGATCAACGCTCTTTTGGGCTGGATCCCGGCTTTAGTCGCTGTTTTCATGGCGGTCTTTGCTTCACTTATCGATACACAGAAAGAATATGCTGAAGCTATGGCGCAAAAGGAAGGCAAATGATATGAATCCTCATGCATTGCTTAAAGATCCAAAACAGATCGAAGCTGTTGAATCGATAAAAAGAGTAGACGATGAAGGCTATCTCTACCACATGACATGCAACTATGACTACTATGATCTGCCGGATATGTTCAAAGCGATCATTTCGGCAGGCTGTTCGACTTTTGTGACCAGAAACCTGGATGGTGATGTCCTGTTCGTGCGCAATTATGATTACTCACACTACAAGAACAACGACCGTGTGCACAATCCTCGCACAGGCTTGAATATGATCGTTGAGGGAAACAATCCTAAGGCGAAGTATAGATCATTAGGCTGTGGCGATGCGTACTGGATCGACTTTAAAAACGGCTCATACGCCAAAGGAATGGCGGATGATGGCGTCACTGATCTCAGCGGTTTCGTATTGTGCCCTTATCTGTGCATGGATGGCATGAATGAAGCAGGACTGGCGATCTCCATACTGGCCCTTTGTGTAAAAGCCGACTGGAAAGAGATCCCATACGAAACATATGAAGAGAAACTCAATCTGAATAAGGACAACCTGTTTTTAGAAAATCCCGGAGAGTTGCCTGATCCATACTGGAAGCATGTATCCTATAATTCGATTGCGGTAAATAAGGCCGATAAAAAAGCCTGGATCGCTGATATGGAAACGATCGAAACGAAAAAGGAAGGAAAGATTACATACCTTCATCCGATCATCATGAGAATGGCTCTTGACAACTGTGCAGATGTTGAAGAAGCTCTTGCGTTATTCGGTAGCGTCAACATCAAAGGCGCGATGCCTGGAGCTGATTATCACATCATGGTCGCTGATAAAAGCGGCAGATCCTGCCTGATCGAATGGCTGGGCGATGAGATGACGGTAACAGACATAGATCATGCGACCAACCACTATGTGGCAAAAGAAGACAAGTTCTTCCCTGATGGCTGCGGAAGAGATGAAGTGTTGAAAGCGGGATTGTTCAGGACCAGAAAGAAAGGCATGAGAGAAGACTTTGTGGAGAACCTGATGAAACTGGTCATCCAGGATCCGACTAACGGTGCCGACAGGGGCAAGACCCAGTACTCATGCATCTACAATCTCACCAGGAAGACTATGAGGATCTATTCCTTCGGAGACATGTCAAAACACTGGGATTATAAGCTGCAATAGAAAAGGAGATCCAAGATCTCCTTTTTAGTCCGCAATGCTTATCTCATCACCAAGTCTCAGTCTCTTAAACAACAGGCCGATCTTGTCTAGAGGCATGTTTACGCATCCTCTTGAAGGATCATAGAGCCAGATGTCGCCGCCGAACTCATCACGCCATTGGGCATCATGAAGCCCATACATTCCGCCTGTTTCATCAAAGCCGACCCAGTAGTCGACGTGTTCGATGTAGTCTCTTCCTCTGAGTTTGGTATCTTCGACTTTCCTTCTAACTTCAAATCTTCCATGCGGCGTTTCATCGGTCAGATCCTTGTTGCCGGAAACGATCGGTGATCTAAGTGTCAGCTTGTCGTCTTCATAGTAGTAGAGCGTCTGTTCATTTATCTTGACCTCAACTCTTCTTACAGGCTGACCGGAAATGGTCTTGACGTCGATACTTTCATCATTGCTTTCTGAAAGCACTTTTTTAAGTTTTTCCTTAAGATCAGGCTTATCGATATAAGATGATGAGCCATCATTCTCGATAGATAGTTTCAGTATGTAGTCACCAAGATGATCTTCATTGAGAGCCGGATCAGAATCACTCAGATCATAGAGGAAACAGATATCTTCCTTGCTTATCTCGATTTTCTCATCATATATATTCATCTCGATCTTTCGGTTTAAAAGCTTTTCAAGATAGGCTTTCTTTCCATCGAGGGAAGGATCATCATCTCTGATGCTGGCCTTTTCATATAGACCGGTAAGATCAAGAATTAGTGAAGCTTCTTTCGTAAACAGCTGATTGATATGATCACGAAAAGCAGTGATCGCTGTATCTTTATCTATATATGATCCATCTGATGCTTTTTTCAGGATCAGTTTGCCGTCTTTCACTTCATAGTGGGCGTTGACTGGCTTGATGATATTTTCTTCCTTGAGACAATACAGGCTCTCCGCAAGTTCATTTACCTTATCCGCTGAGAGCGTACCTTTTATCTTGTTTGGTTCAAGATCTTTTTGATCAAACAGTGAGATGAACCATAAAAGAGTATCCTGATTCTTCAAGTTAGCTGAAGTATCATAGGTGATATCAGGACTCAGCTGCTTAAGCGTGAATTCCTGCCTGTAGGTGCTGGTGGTGCTTCCACTCTTCTGTATGATGGTGATCTCTGGCTTGAGGTCTTGAATGACTTCGTTGGCTTTGCTAAGATCCATCAGGGAAACATCATTGTCGCTTATCGATGTATGCGGCAGAAAGTGCTTGGAAAAGAAGATCAGTCCAAACAGATAAACGGACAGAAGAAGCAATACTAGGCCAAGAGCGATGATCGCTCTTTTCTGATTCTTAGCGGATTTAAGCATTTTCATTAATTAATTATACTGAAAAATATTTTATTCATCTTACTAATAATAAAAAAGAGTGAGAACTGATTCTCACTCTATATGATCATTTGATCGCCTTGAGCATGAGCTCGGAGATCTTCAAGGCATAGGCACTAGGATCTTCCAGTTCCAGACCCGCCATCAACAGAGCCTGCTGATAGAGAAGGGTCGCATAATCACTGATATCTTCGCCATTATCGTTGAGTTTCTTCAATGCGGCAAAGAGTTCATGATCAGGATTGATCTCCAGGATCTTGTTGGCTTTCATGCCTTCCTGGTTCATCTGTCTGAAGACTTTCTCCATTTCGATAGACATCATGTCGTCAGACACCAGACAGGCTGGGTAAGTCTTGAGTCTTGATGAGAGTTTGACATCCTGGACTTTATCCTTGAGGATCTCTTTGATCTTGTCGAGCAGATCCTTGCTTTCTTCGCTCTTTTTCTCCAGATCTTCCTTTTCCTTCTTGGAATCAAGATCAAGATCGCCTTTCAGGATCGATTTGAATGGTTTTTCATTATAGGCATTTACGACTGAAGCGAAGAACTCATCGACGGAATCGGTGAAGTAGAGGACTTCATAGCCCTTGTCAAGAATCTTCTCCAGCTGCGGCAACTGCTTGATCTTTTCTAACGATTCACCTGAAGCGTAGTAGATGTCTTTCTGGTCTTTCTTCATCCTGTCGACATATTCCTTGAGTGTGACGTATTTATCTTCCTTTGAGGACTTGAACATGATCAGATCGATCAGAACATCCTTGTTTGTACCAAACCCGTCATAGCAGCCGTATTTGAGTTGTGTGCCGAAGTTGTCAAAGAACTTCTCGTAGTCTTCACGCTGCTTTTCCAGCATGGTCTCAAGTGTGGACTTTATCTTCTTGTCTACGGATTTCTTCAGATTCTTCATCTGATAATCCTGCTGCAGGATCTCACGGGAGATATTCAGACTAAGATCATCGGAATCAACGACACCTCTGATGAATCTGAAGTAATCGGAAACGATCTCTTTGGCTTCATCCTTGATGAAGACACCGCGGGAATAGAGCTTGAGTCCAAGCTTGTAGTCACTGGTGTAGTAGTTGAAAGGCCTTTGTGAAGGGATGAACAGCAAGGCGCTGTATGAAGTGTTTCCTTCGACTTTGTAGTGGATCGTCTTGAGCGGTTTCGAGTAATCGTAATACTCCTGCATATAGAAGTTGTCATAGTCTTCCGGCTTGATGTCCTTCTTGGCTTTCTTCCAGATCGGCTGCATGGAGTTGATAGTCTCCAGCTTCTCGATCTTCTCAGACTTGCCGTCTTCCTTGTAGTCATAGCTCTCTACCAGCATCTCGATCGGGTATCTGATGAAATCGGAATACTTCTTTACCAGGGACTGGATCTCGGCACGGTCAAGATACTTGTCATATTTCTTTTCCTTGGTGTTGTCCTTGATATGCAAAGTGATCGTCGTGCCATAATCATCTCTTGTGCCGCTTCCTACTTCATAGCCGTCCATATTCGAAGTCCATTTGTAAGCTTTATCGGAATTGACTTTACGGCTTACGACTTCAACACTGTCGGCGACCATGAAAGCCGAATAGAATCCGACACCGAACTGTCCGATGATGTCGGCTTCTCTTTTTTCGTCAAGTTCGCTCTTGAATTCAAAGGTGCCTGATTTGGCGATAGTGCCCAGATTGTCTTCCAGCTCCTTTTTATCCATACCGATACCGTTATCTAAGATGGTGATCGTCTTGTTTTTCTTGTCGACATCGATGTGGATCTTCGGATCCTCTGAAGTAATGGACGGATCCGTCAAAGAGAGGATGTGTCTTTTATCCAGTGCATCAGATGCGTTGGAGATAAGCTCTCTTAAGAAGATGTCGGTATTGGTATAAATTGAATTGGCCATCATATCCAGCAATCTTTTTGATTCTGTTTTAAACTGTTTAACTGCCATATCATACTCCTCCTTTAGCATATAATTAGCACTCTATTATCTAGACTGCTAATTTAATATAACATTAATAAATGATTAAATCAAGGTATAATTATAGAAGATGATAAACATTGTAAACAGAACCAAATACAGCGATTTTAAGGAGTATTATCCTCTGATCGAGGAATATTACCTCAAGACTCTTAAGACCCTTGAGATGGAAGATAATTACGCTGTATCGCTGATTATCTGCGGTCCTGTGACCATAAAGAGGATCAACAGAGAATACCGCGGCATTGACAGAGTGACCGATGTCATTTCCTTTGCGCTTTTAGACAATGATGAGACTGTCGAATATGAAGACGTGATCGAATTAGGCGATATCTTCATCAACAGGGACAGGGTCTACTCTCAGGCTCACGACTATGAACACTCAATAAAAAGAGAATTCGTCTTCCTGTTCGTCCATGGCCTGCTGCACCTTTTAGGCTATGACCACATGAATGCTGAAGATGAAAAGAGGATGTTCGCCTTGCAGAAGAAGATCGTGGGAGATCTTAAATGAAGAAGTTTGCGGATGCCTTCAATGGTCTTAAGATATCCCTTGCCCATAAGGCCGTGGCGATACAGTTTATCCTGGCCGCCATGGCGATCATCGGCGGATTGATCATCAGACTGGATTATCATGAATGGCTCGCCTTCATCATCTGCATTGCCTCAGTCATCTCAAGCGAGATCTTCAACACAGCCATCGAGAAGATCGGCGATTACCTCAATCCTGAAAAAGACGAAAGGATAAAGATCATAAAAGATCTTTCAAGCGCCGGTGTGCTGACTGCTTCGCTTGGTGCGCTTGCGATATGCATATTTACGATTATAAGGAGGATCATCAGATGATCACAAATGAAGAACTGGTTAAAAAAGCTTTTGAAGCAATGGACAATGCCTATGCGCCTTATTCCAATTACCATGTCGGCGCCTGCGTATTGTGCAATGATGGTGCGACCTTCAAAGGTGCCAATATCGAAAACGCCTCATTCGGCGCTACAAACTGCGGTGAAAGAAGTGCGCTTTTTGCCGCATATTCAAACGGTTATCGCAAAAAGGACATCAAGGCGATCTCGATCGTTTCAGACGGAAAAAGGATCGGCACTCCCTGCGGTATCTGCCGCCAGGTCCTGTCTGAACTTCTGGATCATGATACGCCGATCATTCTTTCCAATGGCAAGGAAAGCAGAATAACCAATGTGGATGAACTGCTGCCTGACAGTTTTGGAGTGGAAGATCTAGACTGATGAAATCAGGTTTTATTGCGATCATCGGCAAGCCGAATGCCGGAAAATCCACGCTCATCAATTCGCTTCTCAACGAGAAGATCGCGATCACGACACCGAAAGCCCAGACGACAAGGAATGCGATCCTGGGTATTCTGAATGAGGAAGATCTGCAGATCGTCTTTATCGATACTCCGGGCATCCATGCCGCCAAGACGGCTTTAGGCTCGTACATGAACAGGGAAGCTATGTCTCAGGCTGAGGGCGTAGATGTGATCTACTATATATGTGATGGAAACAAGGGCTTGCAGAAAGATGACAAGGAGATACTGGACAGGCTTTTCTCATATGGTGCACCGGTGTTTCTGCTGGTAAACAAAATTGATGAAGTGAACGCGGAAGTGCTCATCAAAAGGTTAGCCTACGCTGACAATAATTATGACTTTGCGGAGATCATCCCGATCAGCGCCTTGAATAAAGAGAACCTTGATGAGCTGCTTGAAACAAGCAAGAAGTATTTGAATGACGATGTGCTCTACTATCCTCAGGATGTCAAGACCAACATGAACCGCGATTTCCAGATCTCCGAGATCATCAGGGAAAAGATCATCGTCAACATGCGTGAAGAAGTACCTCATCTTGTAGCAGTTCAGGTCGAAGAGATCAAGGAGAAGACCTCCAAGGTCTTCATCGAAGCGACCATCATCTGCAACAAAGATACCCACAAGGGGATCATCATCGGCAAGAACGGTTCGATGCTGAAGAAGATCAACGATCAGTCTTCCACGGATATCGCCAAGCTCTTTGACGGCAAAAAGATCATCCTTTCTCTTTATGTCAGAGTTCAGGAAGACTGGCTCAATTCTGAAAAACAGCTGTTTAATCTGGGCTATTTTTCGGGAGACAGGGATGAATGACAGGATCGAGGGCTATGTCCTGACTCAAAGCGATTATCGCGATGCGGACGTGCTCATGCAGGTACTGTGCAAGGATTACGGTGTCCTTTCTTTGATCGCCAGATCAGCCAAAAAGATCACCAGCAAAAATCATTGTCTGCCGATGTGCCGCTATGAGTTCATCATCGACTATAAGGACAACAAGACCATCTACACCATTCACTCCAGGAAACTTCTGTCCAATCATTTTGAAGATAAGGATATCGTGATGATGTCTTTCAAGAACGTTCTGGCAGAACTAGTTTTGAAAAACAGAGAGATGGATCTATATGACGATTTCAGTTTCGTCTTTGAAAAGCTGAACAGCGGAAACATGTATCTTCTGGGATCGCTGTTTCTTTCCGGTATCATCAGACGCTTCGGCATCGCACCGATGGTCGACGGCTGTGTGATCTGCGGAAACAAAAAAGTTGCAGCCCTGTCTAACAGACACGGCGGCTTTCTGTGTCTTGATCATCTTAATGGCGAACCCGTGCAGGATGTAGATGCACTAAAAAAGTTTCGCCTGATAAACAAGGCCGAATTCAAAAATTATGATGCCATCAAGGACATTGGTTTTGCGTTTAGAAATTTTGACCAGCTGATGAGTTTCTATCTGGACAATTCTGATCTCAAACTCAAGTCCTATGATTTTTATCGCAGCCTCGTATGAAAAAGATTGTATTGATCATAACCGCTATCCTGATACTGTGCTCCTGCAAGCAGAAGCCTTTTGTGCTGGATACAAGTCACATCAATGAATTCAAGGATGCTTCAGAAGAATTTGATTTCCGGATCCATTCCAATGCGTACATGCTGGTGGACATGTCCAACTTCGTAGTCCAGTACAAGTATCGCAATGACCACAAGATCTTTCCGGCTTCATTGACCAAGATCGTCACTCTTGACACCGTGCTCAATCTTGCGGACAGCCTTGATGATCTTTCCTATGTCACCTATGATCAGGTGGAAGCTTTGATCAGGGAAGATGCCTCATTGGCTTATATTCAAAGAGATTACGATTACACTTTAAGAGATCTGCTTTATGCCTTGATACTTCCTTCGGGTGCCGATGGCGCTTTGGCTTTGGAAAACTATTTCAGCGATAAAGGCATGGATCTCGTAGAAGAGATGAACAAGCTCTGCGATAGACTTGGCTGCACCAATACCCATTTTGTCAATTCGACCGGACTTCATGACGACGACCACTACACTTCTTTAAGCGATCTGTTTTTAGTCATGATGGATGTTTTGAAATTCAAGGACGGCAGACAGATCATGGAGAGCCTCTACCATACGATGGAAGACGGCACAAAACTTGCGACCAGTGTCAAAGTAGCCCAGAGTCCCAAGACCAAGGTTTTGGGCGGCAAGACCGGCTATACACCGGAAGCGGGGCAGAACCTCATCGTCTTATATAAGAGCAAAGGCCGTTCGTACATGCTGCTGATAGCCAATGCCTACGGTTCATATATCAATGATGAGTACTGGCATTTTGAAGATGCCTGGAATATCTTTGAACATTTGTATTATTAGGCGTATATTATTAAGTGAGGGGTGCCGCAAGGCTGAGATCATACCCGTAACCTGATCTAGGTAATGCTAGCGTAGGGAAGGCACCTTTGTTATATGGAGGTGTTTTTTTATGAGCAAGAGTTTAAAGACAGTGCGTATCATGACCTTTATGGCGTTGTATGCTGCACTTACCATCGTACTTGATTACGCCAGGGAATCTATCCCGTTCACCTCTGTGTGGGCCAATGGCGGTTCGATCGATATAAGTCTTATCGCACTGGTCTTCGCCTCGGTACATCTGGGCTGGAAGCTTGGGATAGTCACAAGCCTGCTTGAATTCCTTGTATCCATAGCTTTCGGTGCAACAAAACTTTATTTTGCGCCATACTCTGCAGCTCTCGGTTTTATGTGCGATTATATAATCCCGATCGTCATCATGGGCATGGCTTCGATATTCATGAAAAAAGACGAAACGATGTTTCGCAATATAATAAGACTGGAGATCGGCATAGCTCTATGCATGATTATCAGAATGCTTTCGCAGGTTATTTCCGGAGTCTATTGCTGGACTGAGGCCGCAGATATCGGCACTGCGGCTGCGTGGGCCCTTTCGCTTGAATACAATCTAGGCTATGGTATCCCGACGATGATAATGCTTCTGATTGTTATGCCGGTAGTATGCAGGGCCTTTATGCCGCTGATTGAAAAACGCTACAAATTATGAGAAGAGCTGCTTTGATCACAGGTGGAAATAAAGATACTTTCAGAGATATTGAAAAGTGTGACTTTATTATTGCCTGTGACAAGGGCTATGAATACTGTTTGAACAACAATATAAGACCCGATCTTTTGATCGGGGATTTTGATTCCTATCTCGGGCAGATCGCTGAAGATATCAGTGTGATCAGATTGCCTGTAATGAAAAACGATACCGATACGATGCACGCCTACCGCGAGATCGTAAAGATGGGTTTTGATGAAGTTTATCTCTACTGCGCTTTAGGCGGAAGATTCGATCACAGCTACGCCAACATCCAGTGTGCGATCTTTGGCGCAAAACATGATATCGATACAGTATTCATCAATGACGATGATCATATAATAGTGACAAATAAAAATAAAACTGTTCTTGCCAGAAAAGACGGATATAGATTTTCACTTTTTGCAGCTGACAGGATAGATGAACTTTCGATTCTGAATGCGAAATATGAAGTGCATGGCATCACTTTAGAAAATGATTTTCCTTTAGGTCAAAGCAATGAATGGCTTGATAAAGATGTGACCATCGTCAAGGGCAATGGCGTACTTATAATTGTCGAATCAAAGTGCTGTTAGCGTAGTATAATTGTTTCGATGGAAGAACTGAAAGTCGGGGACAGCGTCTTTGTCCAGTCATATAAACATAACGGTGCACTTCACAGGACCTGGTCTAAGGCCCTGGTTATTGATGTGCTCAAGGATTGTTATGTTGTGGTAACAGATCACTCGTGGGTCGTGGAAAGCGATTCGAGAAGATGGCTAACCAGGGAACCGGCTATCTGTTTCTATTACAAGAACAAGTGGTTCAACATCATCTCCATGGCCAGAAGAAACGGCATCTATTATTACTGCAATGTCGCTACTCCTTCGGTATATGATGGCGAAGCGATCAAGAATATTGACTATGATCTGGATGTCAAAGTATTTCCTGATGGTACTTATATGGTCCTTGATGAAAACGAGTTTGAATATCACTGCCACAAGATGAATTACCCTGACGATATCAAGAAGATCTGCATCGATGCCAAGGATGAACTGGTCAGAATGGTGCAGCAGCATGAAGATCCTTTCAATTTTTCTTTCGTTAATGATTACATAATGAAATATTTCGAAAATATTTTTGAAGAAAATCAGTAAAAAAAACAGTAAAAAATCGCATTTTTGCGAAAAAATAAAAAAAATTTATCATCAAAAAAGCCCATAAATAAAGGTTTTTTGCAACTTTTTAAAAAAAATTTAAAAAAAATGAAAAAAGTTGTTG
>JAFWKS010000331.1 GCA_017511325.1 Erysipelotrichaceae bacterium | reverse complement strand
CGGATGAAGAGATTCTTTTTGAGTGCTTCATAGTTGTCGAAGATCGAGGTGTCATATACAGGGCTCTCCATCATGGAGATCTCGGCCATTCTGGCACCGATCGCGGCTAACGGAACACCGCTTTCATATGCGGAAAACATCTCATCAAGATTGATTGCCGGAACTGTTGTCTGATCCTTGAGACGGACCGTCATGGCGGTGTATACGATGCCGTTTTTGGCAACAGGGTAGAGGTCGATCTCTGCTTTCCGGTAAGCTTCCGGCATGAAGCTCCGGACATTTTCAATTGCCCAGTGCGAGAACTGTCCTTTATTCATTTCCGGCATTTATCGTCCCTCCTGGAGATGAGCGATCTCCGGCTTCTTATAGGCGGTGAACTGAGCGTCAACAAAGTCTTCCGCATTGAGGACCACATCACCGTTGCGGTACATCATGTTGGCGATCTTTTCAGCTTCTTCTTTGGAGGCAGCCTCGACATCGAACTGCCGCTGCAGTGTCTCTGTGATTTCTACCAGATATTTGTGCATAATAAATTTCCTTTCTTGTATTCTGTTAACTGTTCGTTTTCGTCTTTGTAATAGGCAAGGATCCTGTCTTCGATGTTGAAGGAATCCGATAGCGTGTTCTTCAGATTGGCTCCGGCTCTCATACCGGCGGAGTCCCGATCAAAGTGGATATAGAGGTTCTTCACATTCGGACAGCGTTCCAGGTAATTCACCAGGGCAACAGGAACTGTTTCTTCTCCTGTTACGCCTCCTAAGGAGAGGTAACCCTGTTCCTGCCATGGGACATCCTTCATGATCCGTATGGTCACATAGGAGAGCAGGTCGATCGCTCCTTCGAAGAGGTGAAGGTCCTTGCTTTCGGGATTCTCCAGACGGAAACTGTAGGCTTTCGAACTGCCTGCAGCTTCCATCTTGTTCCCGGTATAGATACTTCTTTTGAAGGCATAGGCAGGAACATTTCTTTCGTTGAATCCCAGGAAGACAGCATTATGAGATCCTGCTTCCTCGTAGATCAGGCGTCTTGCCATCAGATCTTCGACAAGGCTGGGATCCAGTCCTCTTTCCGTCGTCAGATAGAAGAAGACTTCCGAATCGCTGTCATTGGGCTTTGGAAGCAGCAGACCTGTGTTACGCTTCTGCCGCGGGATCTCCATCACCGGAGGCAGATCGTTCATCAGATCCCTGAGATAGAAGCAGGCATCTTTGAAGTCATAGCCTTCAACCTTGATCAGGTAATCCAGTGCGGATATTCCTCCGACTTTACCGTTTGCCCACCAGCACCACTTGCCGTTGGATATCTTCAGGGATCGGTGGCTTTTCAGGCAGTAGCTGTCATTTCTTCCCATCCGGATCAATTCATCCGGCTGGTAATTCTTGAAGTAGGAAAGGATATCCAGCTTCTTGATTTCCTTGATCTGCTCCTTGGTCAATCGTTCTGTCATCTTTCCATTTCCTCCTTCTTTTTCTCGACCATGCGGCTCATGCCATAGTTGCTGCAGAAGTCCTTCAGCTCTTTGTAATTGTCTTTTACAGTCATCTCTTTGCCTTCAATATCGATCTCGGTGATCCGATAGCGGTTGTTGGCGATATTCTCCAGCCAGTCTGTAGCAAAGTAGTTCAGATCTTCGCCCATCTCCTTGCTGTCAGCCGCTGTGACGTAGTAGGCAAGATTATCCTGCTGGAATGAATACGCCATCAGCATCCGGTTCTCCGTATCCACAGTGAATTCCATATCCGGATCTGCCATCATGTCGCCGTTCTGCTTGTAGTAGTGGGACATGGCGATGCGGTCATCAATGACTCGCTCGATATTCAGATCCATCATTCCCGGAGAGGAGAGCTTCATATAATGCGCGTCACCTGTAAGAATCGGCTTGGCAAAAGCCTCCAGCTTTTCATAATTGGCTCTTTCTCTGGATCCTTCGATCGCATCTCCGGCAGGCGGGAGATACTGATTGTCCTTGTTTGCTTCAAGAAGCTTTTCTTCATAGATCGGATCGATCTTTTCAATGATCTCGTGAGCACTGGCATGGATATCCAGGAGGATCTGCTTCAGTTCATCCGGATGCTCCGATGCATAGGCAGCAACATAGGTGAAGCTGTAATCACTGGTGTCGATGCCGAAGTGATCACAGATGACAAACGCCAGTGATTCGGCTTCGACTTCTCTCTGGAACTGCGGCTTGTCCGTTTGCTTATGAAGTCGGCTATGAGCGTATTCGTGTGCCAGCGTTTTAACAATCTGCTTGTCATCCATGGAAGAGGAGACAACGATCTTATCAGCTGATTTGTCATAGTAACCTTTGGCACCATTGAGCAGGATACTGTCAGTTTCCATGGCTTTGAATTCGATCGGTATATCTGACAGCTCTTTGATTGCCTCGATCAGTGCCTTGATGCTGCTGTCGCTGCCACTGAGTTCTTTGACATCAAGATCCGGCAACGGTTCTCCGGATGTCTGTGATACATCGAAGACATTGACGACCATGAAGCTGATCGTCTTTCTTTCCTTTTCTTCCTGTTCGACATTGCCATCCTGGTCCAGCATCACGTTGCCGTCCGGATCTTTCTTATCGACCATGACTTTGTTTTTGACTTCGTATGGTGCCAGGATGCGAATTGCTTTTTCACCTTTGTTGACATGCCGATTAAAGTTCTTTGACCAGGAATTGTACCCGGCAACCAGTGAGGCTTCCGGATACTGTGCCATGATCAGGATCATGTTATTGAGTGAATAGGTGTGGAACTTTGACAGGAAGGTAAGGTAATT
>JAFWKS010000330.1 GCA_017511325.1 Erysipelotrichaceae bacterium | reverse complement strand
GCCTTTCAAACGAAGATAGTTTTTAAGCCTATCTTCTTTAATGTTCTTATTTTGAAAATCAGACAAGTTGCCTATATATTGATAACCCAATATCTCTGGATCCTTAAAGAAATTGATTACCCTTTGCTGCGTTTTGATTTCGGCATCACCAATACTCATCTAACTCATACCTCCTGTTATGTAATGACGAATGTCAAGTGTAATTTTCTCTATACTTTGAATTCGTCTTTTTATATATGTTTTGTGAATCATCAGGGATATAAGACAGGAAACTTCTTCTATTACAGATTTAACGGCAGTTGGCCACTCTGTTATTCGGGGATTTCGACCCCAGGTCAATGGTTACGCCGCAAGTCTCTTTTGTCTTTCATCGTGAATCAGTTACTGAGGAACTGTCTACAAAGGAGGTTCTGGAATGACTTAAACCATCCATTATTGAGAAATTTCCTGACTGATATCCCTGATTCAGTGTTTTAATAATTGTTTTGATTCGTTTTCTGTTTAAATAAATGTTTTTCTGTTTCTAATGTGATAACTGGATGTTGTCAGTCATCATACCCCACACAAAGCAGACCAGTTCTCTGGCTATGGCTGTCTTGGCCACATTGAACTTCTTTCCTTTGGCGATCATCTTGTGGTATTTCCTTCTTAAGCGTTCGTTGGCTTTATTGGCGTAGGCAACAGTATCAGAAGAGCACAGAACCTGTCTTGCCCTGAGATCTTTTGATACAAAACCGATCCTGCCTCTTGTATAGGACTGTGCCGCCTCGATAAGCAGTCTTCTTAAATGCCTGTTTCCGGCTTTGGTTATGCCCAGCCTCTTATCATCATCACCCGAAGAATCATCGCCGGGTATAAGTCCTAAATAGGCGGCGTAGATGTTTCCTTTGGAGAATCTTCTGAAGTCTGATGTCTCCACTATAAGAGACAGGGCTGTATGAGTCCTGATGCCTAACAGGCATTTAAGGCTGCTGACCTTTTCAATGTAGATTTCCTGAGCGGAGATCTCCTCGATCCTTTCATCAAGCTTTGACACTCTATCAAGAAGACGGAAGTATTCGACCATGTATTCGGAAAGAGTTTCCTGCAGGATCGGTTCGTCAAATTTTATGGAGTTTATCCATTTGATGTGTTTGCCTGTCCAGGTCGATCCCTCACCATACTGTTTTCCGTTTCTGGTGAGCAGCGATATTATCTGCTGCTTGATGGATTTGAGATTGTCTTTGATGTCATCCCTCATCCTGATGAACTCCTTTACGGAGTTATCCAGTTTTGTAGGAATGTGGACTGCCGAATAGCCGCCATAGGAGAGACACTCAGCTATCTGTCTTGCATCCCTGTAATCGTTCTTGAGCTTCTTTCCGCCTTTTTCGACTTTCATGGTGGTAGGAGCCAGGATCACACATCTTATGCCTTTATCGTCAAGATCGTGATAAAGGGAATAACCAAGGCATCCTGCTTCATAGCCGCAGACGATATCGAGATCATCACCCTTGAGCTTTTCTTTGAGTTTTCTGATCACATCGATGATATTCTTTACTTCCGGTTTGACCTGAGTGATGTAGTGGACTGTACCTTCATGTTCAAACGACGGTTCAAAGACGCACAGAGTGTAGTTGGTGGTATGGACATCCATCCCGATTTTTATTATTCTTTTCATAGGTAACCTCCTCTTGTATACGGTAATCCCGCTTCATACTATGAATTTCACTGATCAAAGTATAAAGGGTAAATCCGCGCATCTACAATCGGCAGGTTACTTTTTTAATTCCTTATAGCAGTACACCTCCTTCGTCATTACATATTGTCTTTCTTAAATACTGAGGCAATTTAATATCTCTATAAGAATATCTTCCTTTTTTAGCTAACATAAGTAAACCAAAGAAAGCCTGAAAGCTGCCATCTACTTCTTTTAGGATCTGCTGAGCCATATTACTGTTAAG
>JAFWKS010000329.1 GCA_017511325.1 Erysipelotrichaceae bacterium | reverse complement strand
CGCTGTAGTAGATCGTGCTGTTGGGAGTCCTGATCAGAAAACCCGCCGATCCCGGACATGGGTGATCCGAATAGAAAGGAGTGATCTCGATCTGTCCGACCCGGAAGGGTACGTGATACTCAAAAGGAGTATAGTCACGGTATTTTTTCATGCCTTCGATCGCATACAGAAGTTCCTGGAGCTTGATACCATCCTTATGGATATAAACCGGTATCTCAGGAGCGATCTTGTTTGCTTCGCTCATGTGATCCAGATGCAGGTGACAGATCATCACGGCCGAATTGATGTCGCACCCTTCATAGGGAATAACATCAAGATCCTGCAGATCCTTCCTGCTGAAGACACCTTCCACCGGAGGGATCTTCCCCAGAAGGATGGCGTCCTTGACTCTGTTGACGTTCCTTTGTTTTACAGTGCCATCATAGACCTGGGCAAGAGGCGTGAAAGGAGCTCCAAAGTCAAAGATGATCCGGTCTTTTTCATAGGTCACGGAAATGCAGATCCCCATACCGCGGGTGCCACGGTAGAATCTTAAGACTGTCTTACTCATGATCCGCCTCCTTCAGGGTATTCTCTTCCCGGTCATAGATATAGCGTACTTTTCTTTCTGCGTGGAAATACGGAACTCTCAGGTTGGTTTCGAAAGCCTTTCTGTTGGCTGAATGACAGGGAACAGTCAGCCTGGCATTGACCATTTCAATATAGGCCAGGATCTGCCAGTTCTCGGCATGAGGTGAGAAATAGCCATCCTCACCGATATAAGTCTTGTCATAAGCTATTCTGCATGTATTAATGATATTCATCATATTGAAGTATTTCGGATCAAAATCCCCTAAAGGGATCCCGGAGTGATGCATGTACAGGGCGTCAGCGTTGCGGTAGTCAAAGAGTTCCAGGATATTGGGATAGGTATTCTGGACCATGTATCTGTCAGGATGATCAAGGATCTCTTCCTTTGTGATCACATCATTGTATGAGAGGATGTCCTTGAGATAGCCAGGTTCTTTCTGATAGGTATCGGGAATCACTACGCTGACCGGGCGATGGAAGAATTCATTTATGATATGGGCACTTTCAGGTTCATAGACCAGTTTCCTTCCGGTCTTTTTTGAGATCTCCGTGAACAGGAGCACATCGCTCATCTCTCTTTCATAGTAATTGAAGATGATGAGTCCCTTGTGTGAATTGACAGTTTCGATCATCCTTTCTTTCAGACGGTCAAAGGTGATCATGCCGTCTTTCGGCTTGAAACTCGGGATCAGTTTCTGATCTTTGAAATCCTCAGGCTTCATTCCCGAAAAGAATCTTGTCCCTTCGCAGAAGAGAAGATCGATCTTTTTTTCATTGAGATATTCTATCTCTTTCAGGATATTGGCTTCATACTTGCCATAGAGAAAGACATCACCGGTATGATGCATCTTCAGATCGGGAGTTTCGATGTAGAATGAATAATCCTGATAGGAATCATCATTGAGGATGAACCTTTTGATGTGGATCATTCCGACATCTATCTCATCTTCCATATCGGTGTAATTGAAGCCTCTGATGCTTTGAACACCCTGATCGACATCTTCCAGAGCTTTTTCAATGATCTGGGCAGGTTTAGAAAGATATACTCTCACAGACGGATCAATCATGCCCATCATGCGCATGTGGTCCAGATGAAGATGCGTGATGAAGAATGCCTGATCATCAATGGAATAGTCTTGTGCACTGATCAGATCCGGATATCTTTTTTCGATGTCCTGTTTCCTATAGATGCCGTCAATAAACGGGATCTCGTCGATCCACAGGTAATCCTGGATGAAGTTCTTTCTTAAGTCCACACTGCCGTCAAACATATCAAAGGCAGGGTTGTAGGCCGTTCCGGCTTCAAAAAAGGCACGGTTATTGCCGTATCTGACTTCCATCACAACGCCGCCGATACTGTCAAGTCCGCTGTGGAATGTGATTGTCGTTCTTTCTTTCATGAGTTCTTTATCTCCAAGCACTTCATTATATCATTTTGTCTGTATGTTTAGTTCACCGTTTTATCCGGTACATTATTGGATCCTGCCGGCAGGAATATCAAAGAATAGATTAGCAGACTTCTAAAAAGCTTTACGTATTTTTTATAAATAGCAGAAGGAAGACCCGTCAGATTCAAATGAAAGGGGATGATCGATCGACCATCCCCTGATTTTGAAAAATTTGATAAATAATTATTACTGAATATCTTTCTTTGATGCTTCTGACTGTTCCTGCTTGTCTGCCATTCTGATGAAGATAAGACCCAGAATGAAGAACAAGGCCAGACAGCCAACTGCGACGTTGATACTCTTGATCGTGAAGCCGAAGATATTGAAGACACCGTTTGTCCTGATACCGATCTTCTTTACAAGGTAGATAACGAAGGATCCTAAGAAGGAAGCGCCTTTAGCGAAGATATCGTAGATACCGAAGTATTCGCCTGAGTTCTCATCAGGAATGATCCTTGAGAAGTAACTTCTTGAAAGCGACTGGATCGAGCCCTGGAAGCAGCCGACACCGAAGGCCATGACTGCAAACTGCCACAGATGCTGAAGGGTCAAAGCGTAGAGACATACAGCAGTATAGCCAAGGATACAGATCTGGATAAGTGGAACGGTATCATATTTCTTGGAGAGTTTCGCAAAGACCAATGAGCCGATCCAGGCAACGACCTGAGTCAGAAGCAGGAAGATGACCTGACCGACAGTATCAAGACCAAGG
>JAFWKS010000328.1 GCA_017511325.1 Erysipelotrichaceae bacterium | reverse complement strand
CGATTGGCGATGCGCTGGGTGTGCCTTTTGAGTTTGAGGAAAGAGGAACGTTTGAGTGTGAAGGTATGACGGGCTATGGAACTCATGATCAGCCTGCAGGAACCTGGTCTGATGATACGTCGATGACTCTGGCGACTTTGAAGAGTATCAAAGATAATAATGGCAGGATCGATGTGGACGATATCAGAAACAATTTCCTGCTGTGGCTCAACGAAGGGAAATTCACCGCTGATGGCACAGTATTTGATGTTGGCCATGCAACACTGAAAGCTCTGATGAGCGGTGTTCCTCAATCCGGAGAATATTCCAATGGCAACGGATCCTTAATGAGGATCCTTCCGCTGGCCTTCACTGACTGCAGCGATGGTGAAATACGAGCCGTATCAGCCATTACCCACAGACATCAGGTCTCGCTGGAAGCGTGTGTGATCTATGTGCACGTGGCAAGAAGACTACTTGCCGGAGAAAACATTCACGACATCATTCCAACGCTTATATATGACAAGCCTTTTGACAGATTAAGCTATATCGACAAGCTGGAAGCATCAGAAATAAAATCATCCGGCTATGTAGTCGATACCCTTGAAGCTGCACTCTGGGCTGTAAGTCATAGGGAGTTTGCCCCCGATGGCGGCGAATATGCCATAGGGTATGACGGCATGGTAAAAAGAGCGGTCAATCTGGGAGAGGATACCGACACTGTCGCAGCTGTAGCGGGTGGATTGGCGGGAATCATTGAAGGACTTGGTTATGATGGCCACCGTGAATGGTTTGACACCCTCAGAAACAAGAAAGCTATACTTGAATGCATGCTGACAAAGACGTTCAGCAAGTATGCCGGATTTAATGGCTGCATAGATGAGGACATCAAAAAGAAAGAAGTCAGCAAAGATACTGAAGAAGATAAGACACATACATATGTGGATGTTGTCTATGATGAATTCGAAGGCGTATATTCCTATGCGCCGGGCAACTTGAAGATAGAAGAAGGCGACAGGGTGCTCGTCCAAAGAGGAAGACAGTATGTTGTTGCTACAGTAGTCAATATTGAGAATAGATCTGACGAAGAAGCGAATTTTCCATGGAACAAATTAAGACCGATTATTGATGTAGTTAACGACGAAACCGCTTTGCCTGAAGGAGTTTCCGAAAAAGAAAGACCACTGTTTGAACAGTACGGCATCAGCCCGTTCGATGTTCTGAAATACAGAACATACAACAAAGACGCAATACTGCAAAGCAGGAAATGCGGGTGTTATCATTGCAAAACCATATTTAATGCCAGTGAGATCCGCAACTGGCTTGAAAGAGATGCTGGGCAAACGGCGATCTGCCCGTATTGCAAAGAAACGTTTGTCCTCGCAGATGAATCGGGATTGCCAGTAACTGATAAGAACTTTATAAAACTGTTAAACGAATATTGGTTTGAAAACAAGGCAGAAGAAAAACAAGAGGATAATATGAGAGACGCATTAGGAACGATTGTAGAAAAGCTGATGTCAACCGGAATGAGTCAGGAAGAGGTGTTCGCTTTGCTGGAACGGTTTCTTAGACAGGAAGCATTCAGATACATTGAACAGATTAAAGAGGTTGCTGAGGAAGATGAGGAAGTCGATCCGGACGAACTGGCCGACTTCATCAAGGGAAAACACAGAAGCTAAGCAAACCGTGGGGTAATATTTGCCCCCAGAAGAGGTGAGATTATGGCGACATTTATATATAAGGATGGCGATTCTAAACAAGACATCATTATCACCATAGATAATGTAAAAAGGATTGGTCAATCACCCACCACTTAGAACCTGATGGTTCTTGAAGTGGGGGCTTGAAAAAGCCCTGGTTGACTAGCCTAAGGTCTTAGAGACCTACGTTATTTGGGAATACATAGGCACTCCGCGGCGTTATACCTAACTGCGGACACTGCGGCATGCGGTTAAACAGCTCTGATGGGCAGGAGCAGTGCTGCATGCATACAAACCCCTTATAACATTGGCGAAGGTATTCTACTTAGGAATAGGAGGTAAATTACTTGTTAGTTTACGTACTAAACAGGCACGGCGATCCCTTAATGCCGTGCAAACCGTGCAAAGCCAAGCTTCTGCTCAAGCAGGGCAAGGCTAAGGTTATCAAAAGAACGCCGTTTACGATCCGGCTTCTGTTCGGATCAAGCGGCTACAGACAAAATGTAAACTTAGGCATTGATGCCGGGTCAAAACACATCGGTGTCAGTGCCACTACCGAAGACAGAGTGCTCTATGAAGCCGATGCGGAACTGCGAAACGACATCGTTGAGCTCATCTCCACAAGAAGAGAGGCACGTCATGCAAGAAGAAACCGCAAGACAAGGTACAGGGCGCCGCGCTTTGACAACAGGCGCAGACCCGAAGGATGGCTGGCGCCTTCTGTGAAACAGAATGTCGATTGCCATATTAAGGTGATCGCAGATGTTCACAAGATCCTACCGATCTCTAAGATGATCATTGAAACCGCTTGTTTCGATACGCAGCTTTTGAAGGCAACGCTTGAAGGCAAGCCTTTGCCTCAGGGTACTGATTACCAGTCAGGAGAGCAGCTTGGCTTCTGGAATACAAGGGAGTATGTACTCTTTCGTGACAACCATGAATGTCAGTGCTGCCATGGAAGATCCAAGGATCCCGTACTGAACGTGCACCACATTGAATCACGAAAAACAGGAGGCGATTCTCCAGACAATCTGATCACATTGTGTGAGACCTGTCATACAGGCTATCACAAGGGAACAGTAAAGCTTCCGGCCGGTATTAAACGCGGCATGAAGCTTAATGACGCTGCCTTCATGGGCATCATGCGATGGTCTGTCTACAACAGGCTAAAAGATCTTTATCCGTATGTGAGTCTCACCTACGGCTATAAGACCAAGAACACCAGGATCAGGGCAGGACTGCCAAAGGAACACTGTATCGACGCAAGATGTATTTCAGGCAACCCGAGCGCCTTATCAGACGGTATTGTCTACTTTCAAAGAAAAATGCGCTGTCACAACAGGCAGATCCACAAATTCAAGGTAAACAGGGGCGGTTTGAGAAAACTCAACCAGGCTCCTTACCTTGTCAAAGGATTCCGACTTTGGGACAGGGTGCTTTACAACAGTGAGGAATGTTTCATACAGGGAAGAAGATCATCAGGTTTCTTCCAGCTTAAAAAGCTGGATGGCACACTGGTTTCAGCTTCTGCGAGCTGTAAGAAGCTAAGACTTGTCGAAACAGGGAAACACTTTATTACGGAAAGGAGGATGGCAATCCCTCCCCGCCCTGCAGAGGACGGGGTCTCTTTGTCTATTAATGATGAATTAAAAACATCAACACTGCTGTTGATGTCTTAAAACTTAACTATATTGATGAGTATACCCAATACTCCTCCAAGTAAGATCACATATAAGGGATTGGGTTTGAACTTATATAACAGGATAAACGACAACGCAAAGATCAGAGTATTTCCTAATTTCAGACTGTTATCGATATAGATCGATCCCGTAGCTAAGGTGATCGTCGTTACCGCCAATAAAGCAATGACCATACACCTTAGTCCTCTTAACTCATTGACGAAGATCTTGTTCTGAAGATACTGTTTATACATCTTCATGAAGATCAATGCGATGATACATGACGGGATGATACAGCCTACAGTTGCGGCGATCGATCCGAGAACACCAGCCAGTTTCTTACCGACAAAGGTGGCACAGTTGATCGCCAAAGGACCCGGAGTTATTTCATCCATGGCCAGTAGATCAGAGAATTCCTTCATCGTCATCCAGTGCTTGATCTCGACGATCTCCGTATGTACGACCGGGATCGAAGCGTGTCCGCCCCCGAATGATAAGAGCTGGATCTTGATGAAAGTTATGACAATATCAAGTAACAGTTTCATCTGAAATTCCTCGTCAGAAGTATCGTTCTGATATAAGTTGCGATCACCACAAAGATAAACAGATAGAGTAATGAATAATCAGTAAACATGGCATAGATAAAAGATATGACCATCAGGATATAACCGTATATATCACAGTTCTTTCTGTTTAATCTAAAAGTATCAACAGTCACATACAGCAATAAAGCCGTCACTGCCGACTGCATACCGGCCATAAAATACGAAACATAGATATTATTGACGATCTTCTCATAGAACATCGTTACCAGCAGCATGAACGCAAACGGCGGGATCGTCGTTCCGACCATCGTCACAAAAGCTCCGATCAGTCCTGCCACCCGATAACCCAATATGACGGATACGTTGATCGCAATAGACCCCGGTGTAGTCTGACCGATGGAAACAAGATCCATGAATTCATCTTCACTTAACCAATGGTATTTCTCAATAATAATCGGCTTTAATACAGCCGTGATCGCATGTCCACCACTGGTCGTAGCGCTGACCGCAAAAGTCACCGCAAACAGTTTCCATAGCTTTTCCAGTTTACTCATAAATGAGATTATATATCTTTATTAAATAAAGTCAATTATAAAAAATAATCCACTCTTATTATGATCAATTTTATAAGATAGATCTTCTTGATCATATTTCGGATAAACATGGATTACTTTTTTCCTGATATTATTTCCAATTCAACGACATATTATTTATTCTGGCTTTGTTTATTCTTTTTATGTTTTACAATCAGGGGATTTGCTGTCAATACATTCGTTATCAGAACATTAATTAAGCCTCCTTTTACTGCTGCCAGTAAACAGTCGGTCATTACTTCATTAAATCCAAAACCTATCGAAACAGGGGTCTTTTTTATCTGATTATCAGATCATAAAAGTAACCCATCGGCCTAGCCGGTGGGTCACTTTTGAGAGGAGGGCGTGCGTATTACGCCTGTCTTCATCTTGACCGTGCTTTGTATGTTTAGATTCTTTGCCACAAGGGAACCTTCGCTCTTAACGTAGTAATATACCGGCGATTTCAAAACAAAGATCTTATCCACATGCAGCAGATACTGCAGATTGAATATCGCATCCTCGCTGAAAGATATATTTTCATCCATGATCAGATGATGATCATCGATGATCTTTTTGCGATAGAGCTTGTTCCAGATGACACCATAATAGAAATCTGCCGGAGACAGAAGCATCTTGTCTGCATATTCGGCCAATGTCAGCACACCGCCTTTGCGGATCAAACCTTTTTTGAGATCTTGTCATCGATCACCCTGTAGAAATCTGCGATGACCATGTCGGCATCTTCTTCTTCCATTGAACGGACAAGAAGTTTCGTGGAATCGAAAGGAAGCCAGCCGTCGACATCGATGAACTGGATATAATCGCCCGTTGCCATCGAAAGACTGACGTTCCGTGTTGCAGAAACACCGCTGTTTTCCTTATGGATCGGTATGATCCTCTTATCCTTTTTGGCATACTCGCTTATGACCTTAAAAGAACCGTCCTTGCTGCCGTCATCGATAACGATGACCTCGATATCCTTATGATCCTGTGCCAATACAGAATTCAGACATCTGGGAATGGATTTTTCTCCGTTATAGACTGGAATGATGATGCTTACTTTGCTCATAGATCCCCCTATTTAAACAATATGTATTTTTCAAGTGGAAACAGAACGATCAGCTGTACGAAACCCGCCGCATACATCGCGACCGTACGGGCAAATGCCTTCAGATCCGTTTTCATCAATGCGGAAACGACCACGCCCTGCAGCCACGTCGTGAACAGGATCAGAGAAAACAGTATCAGACAGTATGCCGGAAGCGACCACTTTCTGCCCTTTCCTTTAAAGACTGATCGCATGTTCAGAAAATAGCCGAATATATTGGCGATCAGATTAGACAGGAAAAACGGCAGTACATAGCCCCAGGTGACGACACCGTCAACTACATATTTGCTTGGGCTGTCAAACAACGCTTTCGCATCGAAAACGCCCCTCAATGCTTCCGGGAGTTTTTCGGTAAAACCGTCAAAAACAAAAGGAAGTACATTTGCCAGTATCAACTGTACCCCGGCGATCAGCATACCTGTCAGGTTAAATTTGACGAACTGCCAGATCGTATTTCCTTCGAATCTCTTATCCAGTTTTTCGATCCACTTCATTTTTCACCAACATTCTTATTATATGTCTTTATGATGCAAAAAAGAAAAGCGGGCTTTTCAGCCCGCTTCATTCTTTTATGAAAGGAACGATTAACCTAATTCAGCGAAGTACTTGATCGTTCTTGCCATCTGAGATGTGTAAGAATTTTCGTTATCGTACAATTTGTTTTTACGTTTTATCTTTGTTAATTATGCTGTATTATACCTTATTTCAAGGCGTATTTCATATTTTCCTTTTTATCTTATACCATCATACACCATAGAATGCTCATTCAATTGGTATATATTCTGATATAAATACAAGTGTTTTCATAGTCATGTCTCAAATATAATTCAGCAGATAAGAGACATAAGAAATTCAGGCCTTGATGTGATACATGTCATTGTTAGATACGGTATGGACGAGAAAACTGCATTTGAAGTTGAAAGTGTCGTGATAGATTCGACTCCAGGTTTGACAAATATACAAAGCGGTTATAGTCAAGCTACGAGATTCCTAAGACGGGAATCGAATAAACCGATATCAACAACAAAAAAGAACACGCAATGTGTTCTTTTTTAATCTGCCGTTACGGTTTTAGTCCGTTTATTCGATCATGATCCGGTTCTGGTGCTCGACTTCCTTATCTTCCTTCTTCGGAACATGTAAAGTCAGTACACCTCCCTCGTACTTGCCCTGGATCTCATCCGAAGTGATCTCATCGCCTACATAGAAGGATCTTGACATCATACCGGAATATCTCTCCTGACGGATGATCTTTCCGTGTTTCTTCTCTTCTTCATCATGACCCTTGGAAGCACTGATCGTCAGATAACCGTCATTCAGTTCTACCTGAATATCTTCCTTCTTGAATCCCGGAAGATCTATTACGACATCGTAATGATCCTCGTGTTCCTTGACGTCTGTCAGCATTTCTCTGCCGGAACGCTTGCCGTAAAGCTTACGGTTCAACTGTTCCATTTCACGGTCCATCAGATCATAATCATCAAAGAAGTCATCAAATAAGTTGTTTTTCCATACTTTCGGCATTAACATAGTTACATTTACCTCCTTTACTTTCATCATTGTTCATCTGAAATGAACTATGTTTCAGTAAGGGGAATGGAGGGCTTGGATCCTAAGTATTGCCTTAAGGAATCTTCTCTGATTTCCTTTACACCTCCGTTATAGTTTTTTCTTTTAGCACTGTCAATAGTTGAGTGCTAAATTTAGCACTGATTCAGCACTCTTTCCAGGCATAACAAAAGATCTCTTGCGAGATCTTTTTTCTTATCCGTTCTTCTTTGAATCTGCAGGCATGATAGAGGCATTATAAATACTGAAGTATTGCAGAGTTCTTTATCCAAACAGGAATATATAGAACCAGTTTTCAAATACATGATGATAAAGATCAACCAATCTGTTTTAGAAGAAAGAGACAATGATCTATACGAAACCGTTCGCAGCGCTTGGAAGGTTAATTTGAATAAAGCGAAACAGTACAAATACTGCTTAAACTGTATCAGCAAAAACCAAAAAAAGAGGATCGTTTCAGATCCTCTGCTTTTCATCAGGAAGCCGATGAGTACTACTTGCTGGTCACATACTCATTCAAAGGCCTGATGCAGTAGATATTGTACGGGAACTTGTCTGTCGTCACATAACCCGGCTTTGCATCTATCAGCTGCGGGATCCTGTTGATGATGTTCGCGCAAGTCAGTTCCACTGTAGCCGGCTTGTTGCAGACCAGTGATGATTCAGGCTCGCCATATAATGTCCACTCGTTCTTGTCGAACTCTTCCGGTGCATAGACCTTGCCGACGCACTCCGTCTCCAGCGTGATGCCTTCTTCTGTCTCCGTCGTGACGACTGCTCTCATACCCGTTACATTTCCTGCCTTGACTGTGAAGCCTAATGTCGAACTCTCAAGGTCACTCGACCAAGTCGTCGGGATGCACTGCTGGACCTGTGACTTGACATGCAGACCGAGCTTTGAACACAGCCATCCGTTCTGGTTCCACATGTATGAAGGAACATACTCACCGGACTCCACGACTTTCCTGATCTCATCGGAAGAATAATCATTATAAGCACCGATCGTCTTATTGAACTCTTCGATTGTCAGACCAGCACCATGACCCTCTGCCAGAGCGATGCCGTAATCCTCAACATTATACCAGGATGAACCCACGATCTTTGTCACCTTGGCCTGAGCACCCATGAAGTTGGTCACCATCGTACCCCAGTAAAGATCACAATAACCCACACCCGTCAAAGTGCAGTTGCCTTTCTTTGCCAGCTCATCCAGCTCAGCAGTTAAAGCCGGAGAAGAATTCCACGGATATAATGCCTCTTCACATGTCGATATCGCATTGATACCGAGTTTTGCACAGATACGGTAGATCGGAGCGATCTCAGCTACCGTGCTTCTTGTCGCCACGATACATACGTCAGGCTTCAGTTCAGAAAGGATCGCTTCAGCATCCTTTGAATCATTGATCTTGATACCTGTTTTGGGATAAGCATCCCCGATCACCTCGCAGACATCTTTTCCATGCAGCGCAGGATTCATATCGAACGCACCGATGAGGTCTCCTCCCTTTTCGATACCGTAACGCATCAAATACTTACCCATCTTGCCGCAGCCATACTGTACAAATCTGACCTTTCTATCCATAACAAAACCTCCTTTGTATGAAATAATTATATAATTTTGTGAATAATTTCACAATTTCTCTGCTGTGGAAACAATTTTAATAGGTCTCTTTTTATGATTTTAAGCCTTTCGCTACAAGTCATTTATTGTGTCTCGAGCAGGGCTTGCATGACTTACAGATCTCTCTTACCGCCGAGAAGCTCAAGGAAGCAGCGAAAGCTTCGATCGCCATCGATTTGGCTTGTGAAGTCATTCAGATCAGGCATCTGCTGGAACAGATCGAATTACTGAACAAGCAGATCAAAGAGATCGATAAAAAAATAGAAGAGTATTCTTTGGCAAATGACTCTCCTATTCTTTCCATACCAGGAATTTCCCACTTCTCTGGTACTTCCATTTTAGCTGAAGGATCTTTCGCCTGATCGTGTCTGTCATAGAAGAAGTAATAGCCTTCTTTGATCACAGGGATCGGAAGATCATTGGGGAAATGATAATCCTCATAAAAGAAACGATGCATATTCTCGGAAAGAGGAAGCCTTTTCCAGTGTTCATCGTTCATGATATCATTCAGTACGCTTTCATCACTGCATTCCAGCTCCGACAGGATATATCCATCACCAAACCAGCCGATCGTATCCGTTTCATGCAGAAGCGCAGTGCCGCCGTTCATCAGATCGATGCCGAGCTGCTTGGATAATCCTCTTCTTGGATCCTTGACGCTGCAGGCGGATAAGCAAACTGCCAGGATCAGAAATCCAAACAAAGAAATGATCTTCTTTTTTATATTCTCTTTCATATTATTTATTCTAAAACTTATTCAGCCAATTGTATTCTAATCTGGCCACTTCTCAAAGCGATACCACTCGCCTTCTTCTTTATACAGATCGATGAATTCCCTGAACAACTTACCAT
>JAFWKS010000327.1 GCA_017511325.1 Erysipelotrichaceae bacterium | reverse complement strand
CTTGAAATAATTATAGTATAATTGACAATTGAATTTAGAGATCAAAAATGTTAATATACTAATGCTGTCCATGTAGCTCAGTTGGATAGAGCATCCGCCTTCTAAGCGGACGGTCGGGAGTTCGAGTCTCTCCATGGACGCCAACTGTTATTTAAGCATCTGAAAGGTGCTTTTTTTTGTTTTTCAGCACAGATTTCGTTAAAAAAGACAAAAATTTGTTAGAAATATGCAACTTTTTCTTGTACCATGTGTACCACTGATGGTACTATGAAAAAGAAGAAGCCGGGATCGTGTTCTGTAGCGCTTTTCCTGGAACTTCGGCCATAGTCTGTAAACAATATCAGGCGAAGAATTAAATGAGTACCCTTGGCCTCTATTGCTTTCATGTCTTAAGTAGTGAGAAGACGGTTTCGTCTGAATGTTGCGGTCTATGGTCTCAGTAGCATCATCCCTATTCGGATAATATGCGAATCGGAAGTATAGATCGTATATCTTATTCAGCAGATGGCTTATGTGATGAAGATCGTTGAAAGACGGTCTTTTGTTTTGGTGATTTCCCAATCTGTTTATTCTTTCGTAAAAGAAAGTATAATATTCTATGGAATTAGATTTCCTGAGATTTTTAAAGGAGGGTATGCATATGAACAATTATGACAATACTGTAAGATATGTAAACAGGATGGACTTCTTGAGCAGCGTCTTTGCCTATCTGGGGATAGGCTTAGGACTTAGCGCTGTCGGCGCTGTCGGAGGTTATTATCTGTTGCCGTTACTTGGCGAAGCTTATGGATTCGCAATGATCATCTTTGCGATCGCTGAACTCGTTCTGGTATTTGTACTGGGCAGAAACCTTGGAAGCAGAAGCACAGCAACAGTCAGAGGGCTGTTTATCGCCTATTCATTTATCAATGGTTTGACTCTGTCGGTTATTCTGGCGGTATATACGGCTGGTTCGATCATGTTTGCTTTCATTACATCATCGATCGTTTTTGCTTCACTGGCTGTTATAGGAAAGACAACCAAGATCGATCTGAGCAGATTCGGCACGATGCTGCTTGTAGGTCTTGTGATCTGCGTCGTCGTTTCTTTAGTGAATCTTTTCATCTTCAAAGCTTCCGCTATCGATATGGCTTTATGCTATATTGAGACATTGCTGTTCATGGGCCTGATCGCTTATGATATGCAGATGATCGACAGATACTATGCACAAAGCGAAAATGAGAACTATGCGATCTATGCCGCTTTACAGCTGGAACTTGATTTCATCAATCTGATGATCAGAGTACTGCAGATCTTCGGTACAAGAAGACGTAACGACTAGCTGACATTTTTCTCAGAAAATATCCTAAAGCTCGCATCTGCGGGCTTTTTTATGATATTTAATATATATAAAAGGTTAAAATGATGATCGAGTTTCCGCGTAATGACAGATGGTGCTATGAAGGCTGGTTCTATTTTGATGAAGAGTATTTTTCTGACGAAACGATAGAATACCAGCTGAAGATAAGGACCTATAAAGGAGTAGGACGTGACAACTCGGGCAGGCTCATCCTTCACCATCAGATCTATCAAGATCCAGGTGACTGGCGCAAGTTCTCATCGAAACTGTATGAGATAGATAAGGAAGAATATGCCTGGCTGCTTGATCGCGCCATAAGTCAGAAAAAAGCTGATAAAGAAAGAAGAGATGATTATCTTTCGCTTGTTTCAGCAAATATAGCAAGATCATGGAATAGCCGTTTCAACATGATAGTCTATATGGACGAAAGCTATGCTTTTGTTCAGGAAAGACAGACAGTATACTTTGTTTCAAGAGGCAGGTGCTACAAACTTTCCTGTCATCCTTATGAACCGTGTACCTATATAGATACAGGTAAAGACACTGCTATATGCATCCACAACGCTTTTGATCCGTTCAGCGTCATTGAAACTTTTGTGGCAGGAAAAAACATCTCATCGATCAGCGGAAAAATCTATGACAGAAAACAGTTTTGTGAAATGCTGGATTTCATGATCGATAATTACAGCGATACGGACATCTCTTATCTTGAAGGAGCGATGGCGATCAGAAAGATGAAACAGCTTGATATCACGAGCCCTGAAAAAGCGATCGAAGTTCAAAGCCTGGGCTTAAGAAAAATCAGTGAAAATTTTTCTCACTCAAGAAAGCTCAATGAAAGAGTCATGTATACAGCGGATGGGAAAGTGTATCTGAAGATCAGAAACAAAGAATAGATCTGTTAAAACAGGTATCTGATTTTGAAAACAGAAGGATTTAAGTCATAATAAATATATAGATATGCTGACTTGAGAGAGCGGTTTATCCTACCGTCTTGGAAAGGCGGCGTACTGAAAGGTACCACAGGTTCGAATCCTGTAGTCAGCGCCATCGAATGATAAAGACCGACATGGTCTTTTTTCTTTTTCATATACTG
>JAFWKS010000326.1 GCA_017511325.1 Erysipelotrichaceae bacterium | reverse complement strand
CTTTCATACGGTGTGGAGTATGCTGTTTTAATCGCGTCCATCAAAATTAAATTTTCTGTTCTTGCAATTTCAAATAATTCTTCACATTCTTTGCGTGTATAAGAAATTGGGGACTCACAAAGAACATGTTTACCTTCCAACAAAGCCGTCTTAACATCTTTATAATGATTCTCCGGCCTGGATATTATATATACAGCATCCACTTTTTCAAGTAAAGATTTATAACTATCTGTACATAAATCTTCTACTTTGCAATCATAATCAGAACTCTGATAATAGACAGCTGTAACATCTGCTCCGTTAACATACTTTGATTCATTAATAAACTTGTTAAGATATCTGGTACAACCTACGATTCCAATTCTGATTCTTCTGTTGTTTGTTCTTACCTCACTGCTTGAAATCCCTTCAGTTCTAGGAAGATATATTACTTTACAGTACTCATTTAGATAATCAAAATACCCTTCCCAATCCGATCCTTCAGTGAAAATGTCAATATTGTATTTTTGAATATCGTCAATTTTCTGTCCTTCATATTCTTCAACAATTATTTCATCAGCCAATCCGGTTTCTCTTACTGCAGCAATACGTTCCATTAAAGATTGGCTATTGTTTATTTTACCGCGAGTTTTATCATAGTCATCTGAAGTTATACCGACTATTAAATAATCACCTAAAGCTTTAGCCCTTTCTAGCAATTTAACATGACCATAATGAAGCATATCAAATGTTCCGTATGTAATTACTTTTATCATTTACAACAAGTTTCTCTTTCTCATATCTAGGAATGCATCCAGCAATCTATCATAATCGTTCTTATTTAAATTTCCAATATGCCCAACTCTGAATACTTTATCTTTCAATTCTCCACCGTTAGGACATACCCAAATTTTATATTTGTCTTTTAAAATTGTGAAAATATCATATGCAGATTTTCCGTTTATTGAGGTTAGAGGTGTGACAGCATTAGGAAGGGAAGAAGAAACGATTTCAAAAGGTAAATCATATTCTTTAATTTTATTTCTGAAATACGATGCTAAACCACCTATTCTTTCAATTTCCTTTTCAACTCCTCCATTCATATCTATTTCTTTTAATCTTTGATTTATCTGCCTCAATGTTCCTACAGCAGGAGTAAAAGGGGTTTGGCCTCTTTCACCGTTTTTCAAGGCTAATTTAAGATCCAGATACATTGCTTTCGGTTTATTACTATAAGTTCGTTCTACAGCTTTCTCACTTAAAACTATTATTGATACTCCAGGAGGACAAGCTAAAGCTTTTTGCGATCCGGTAATCATAACTTGAACATTCAATTCCTTCATATTAAATGGATCGCAAAGAAAAGAACTTATGGAATCAACTACCAAAAAGATATTATTCCGCTTACAGAAATCACTAATTGTTTTTATATTATATAAAACGCCTACAGATGTCTCATCTAGATTTACCAGAAAACCAGTATAGCCTTTGTTGTCATATTCTTTTAATGTTTCACTTGTAATATCGCAAGCAAATTCGGGCTTGATCGCGGTATGAGGTATTTCATATATTCCTAATATTTCTACAAATCTATGACCGAAACTTCCGCCATCAACAACCAATACTTTATCTTTTTCAGTAAAAATATTTATAACTGAAGCTTCCATTGAAGCAGTACCAGAACCTGTTATAAAACATACTCTTGAACTGTCGTCTGCATTAGCGTACTTCTTTATCAGTTTTTCATTCTCAAACATGATCTCTGAGAATTCCGGAGTCCTGAAATATGGTACTTGCTCAGAACCAATTTTAAGAATTGTTTCACTCGACATTACTGGACCAACTGTAAAATTAAGCATTTTTGCACTCCTATTCATTACTTGGGTCTTCTATTTCTTTCCAATTTTCTGTGTCTAAACAGTTGTCATGCACAGAATACCATTTATCTTCGATGAATTGGGTACCGTTGTTTACATTCGTATCATGAATTCTTGAAGCAAAAACATTAAATACTGTATTCTCTTTTTCCATTTTTTCAATTTCTTTTCCTGTAAAAACATTTACCGGTTTTTCTATAATTTCTTCCGTTGCCAAATACGGAACATCAGCAACAGTCATAAATGAATTATCAACCGAGAATTCTTTTGAATTATAATCTTTTACCATCAAAAGAGCATTAAAAGACATTACATCATCAAACGAGGTTATTAGGTCTTCGTTTAAATAAAGCGGGAACCCATGATCAGATACTATTATAATTCTGGTATTATCATATACACCTTCTTTTTTCAAAAAATCAAACCATTTTCCCAATTCCATAAATGCCTTAATGTTTACGTGGTAATGCTCTAATTGAGTTTGGTTTATAATTTCTAATGTATCGCCAAAAATGGAATACTTATATGTATCGTTTTCTAAATATTCGCTATTATCTACATATTCATCAGGCAGATATTCCGGTTCCTGCAGGAGGATAGGTTCGTGAGTAATTCCGTTCTGAAGCATTAAAAATAATCCTTTTTCATTTCCGATAAAAGACATATCAATCAAATGAGATAATGCCTGATAAGAATTTATAAAATCCGGATCTATTGTTGAGATTCTTGTAACACTATCCAAACAATAATCCGCAGATAGATAATTGCCACAATTATAGATTGCATTATGGAAAACTGAAGGTGTTATTTTTGATACGCTATATAAAAATAGATTTCTATTTAACGCATCTAAAGATGTATCAAATTTTTCACTGAACGCCCCTTCTGTATTGTATGCTTTGATACCCTCATATTCATCAAAAACAGATAAATCAGGAATCCATTTATAGTTGGCATAAGGAGGATCACAAACCACCACATCGAACTCATTGTTATCAAACAAAACAGGCATTACTTTTAAAGCTTCGTTTTGCTTATCTACTAGCAATTCATCGCTCCTCTTGTTTATTTCTTCCGGAGTATATTCATAGCCTCCAAAAAGCCCAGGTGTTCCTATATTTGTTGTTGCACCAAACGAAATGGCATTAGGAAAAAAAGTGAATCCGGAAAACTGTTCTTGCAATTCTGACGTTTCATTCAAGATGTAAGGAACATACATGCTTATTGCTCTATCAAGCATAATAACAACAATGTTTCTTTCGTTTTCACTAAAATGAATTATCTGTCCGTCCCATGAATTGCTCTCAATTCTCTTTTTTCCTTCAATATAAACATTGTTAATGTTTACCATATTCATTGATGACATAATAATCATTGCAACAGAGGCGATAACAGCTATTGCGGATGATTGTTTAGATATTTTTTTCCATCCAAAGAACAAAATTACAATTATCATAAAAATGCAAAACAAATTTATAGTACATTTAATTAAATCTATGAATGGCATTTCATCGTATCTAAGTGTACTTGACAGATTACCGAAACCTGTATTAAAAATCAGATAATTAACCAATGATATCAAGCATACAGCAAAAAACAGCACATCGATCAAACCTTTGTATTTACTGTCAGTTAGCAGATAATAAACATTGAGCCACACAACAAATAATCCGATAGATAGCGAAAAAGCACTGAATATATATTCGTTCGGATTTATTAGATCAGTTCTGATTATAAACTCTTCAGGGGACGCGTTGATTACTGTTGATGGAATCAACAGCCCAACCAGAACACACATAAATATACTGCAAGCCAAAAAGCATTTATTGTTTTCTGTAATGATGTTTACTTTAATTGAAGGAATGGTTCTGTTAAAAAATTTATAGATAGATGTCAATATGATAAAAGCAAAAAACAATAATCCAATTATCTTGGTTTTGTTTCCTAAAACATCTGATGTTGCAATTACATAAATCAGCAAAAAAGAAATAATGGTAGCCAAAACAGATATGATTTGATTTTTATATTTACTCTTATTTAAGGAATTCTTCAACAAACTGAAAACGTTGTTCAGAAGATAATAAAAAGATAACGCTGCCGGTGCATTATACAGCAAAACCAGGAAAAACAACGCCATTATATACAATTGTATTTTTTGTTTAAACGGCTGACCTTTTGTATAAACTATCGTTGAAACAACATTAATGGCCGTCATTAAAACAGGTAATACATTGATTCCAAAGAACAGTACATCCGGTCTTCCTAAATCAGAAATTGGTCCAAAAGCTAAACCTTTCAATAGTTCTAAATTGGATAAAAAGTCATAGGCGGCAATAAAAAACGGGATCTGCAAAAGTAGAGATATTGAACTTCTTAAAGAATATACAGGCTTGTAATCGTGCTGCCTATAATATGTCTGCAATATAAGAAACTGTTCATTACCTTTAAAGGTCTTTTTGATGAAATCTATATCTTCTTTCATCTCGTTTTGAATTTGCTTTTCTTTGTCTTGTATCTCGTCTGCTTTTTTATACAGCGGCAATAAAAGGATATTCAAAACCAGGCTTAAAAACATAATCCCAAATCCGGCGCTGTTTGTTAAAATACTGCCTGCTGAAAAAACAACTTCAAACAAAAGTTTTAATGGCCCGATAATAACGTTGTAAATAAAAGTTAACATATGCATCAGTTCTCTGCGTTTAGTTCTTCCTGCTTTTTGTGCATGTAATCAAATATGGCTTTAGAAGCGTTGCCACGATTCTCCCATGCTTCGTTGATTAATCGCCTTCTGTTTTCTTCATAATTAGAATTATTTAAACAGTCTTCGATTATGAGTCTAATGTTTTTAAATTCTTCTTTTTTTAGTTCTCGTCCTACCAAAGGCAAATTGGTAACTGCCCATGTTTTTTCTTCAAGCCAATGAGCATCGTATACAGAATCGTCAAAACTGTTGTTTGCGTAAATCACAGGTTTATTAAAAACCAAAGCAAAATCATAAATTACTCCTGAAAAATCGGAAATCATTATATCTGCGCTGTTTAATATATCAAAGTTGTCATTATCTGTATTCCAGATAACGTTCGGATATTGCTTAATCAGTTTTTTCATCAGTTCCTTTTCCGATATATAAGACTGCGGATGAGGTCTTATAACCAAATCAAAGCCTGTACTAATTAATTCATCAATTAATTCAGAACCATATAAATTCAGTAAAGAGCTAGGCCCCCATGAAGGCGCCAATAGAACCAGAGTATTATCATTGTTTTTCCTTTTGGCTTTTTTCAGTCTTTCTTTTAGTGCATCAAAATATGTGAGGCCGACAATTTTCATATCTTTCTCTTTGATATTTCTTTGTTTTTCTAATTCTCTGATCTGATCTATCTGATATTGGCCTGATAATAGCATTGCGTCATAATAATCAGTACCGAACATCCTATATAAAGTTACATCTGTACATGCATGTGGCACATGTATGTAGAATTTCACACCTTTTGATCGTTTCCATTGATAAACATCAAGAGAAGGTGTTGTTGAAAGCAAAATATCTGCATTTAAAAAATTTAATCTGGAAAATGATTTATTGTTATTTCCTATATATTCAGGGCTTATATAATTGTACTTCTCGCTAAAAACCGGATCATCTTCTGACTGAGTCAGATATACATGATTGATCATATTATTCTCAAATTCATCACAGATAGGTTTAAAAACATTCCAATATCTTTTTGAATCTGTATATATAACAAACGGATATCTGTTTTTACTGCTCGTTTTATCTCCGAAGCCCAAACTGATTCTGCTTATTATGCTTCTCAAACTATAAGATAGAACACCCAAAATGCCAAACAGCAAAGTAAAAAGCATGCTTCCTGTCCCAGGATCGATATATGCATATTTAACTGGCACTTGTGATAATTCTTGAATCATAATAGATTACTTTCTTATTTTATAATATATTATGAAAACATAGCTATATAGACAGGGGGAACAAAGGTGAAAAAAGAGAATAAACTCTGGGCTTATTTCGTAATATGCTATTTTGCTTTCATATTTATCATTTATTGGTGGAATATGGTGGCTATACACACTCCGTGGTATGACGAATTGTATACTTATGCTCATTTTATTTCGCAAGGCCCTTTATTTGTAGCAACTCACTGGCCTTTACCAAACAATCATATTCTCTTCAATCTTCTTTCGTCGTTTGTATATTTAATTACCAAAAACAATATTATTTCGCTTAGACTTATTTCATATTTCTTTTTTGTTCTATCCTGCTTGCTTCTGTATTTTTGGCTTAGCAAAGACTATGACAAAAAAACTGGATTAATTGCTTCTGTAGCTTTTTCCCTATGTTTATATACTCACGATTTGGGAATTCAAGGGAGAGGCTATTCTTTAGCTAATTTTCTATTTTTAACTGCTTTATTATCATGCATCAGAATAGTTCAAAATAGAAATCAAAAAGGAATTTGGTTTATTGCGTGGTCATTTTCTATAACGATGGCGGTGTATGATATTCCCTCAAATCTTTATTGGATTATGTTGCTTTATATCTGCACAATATTTCAAATAAGAAAAGACTTTACAGCAATAATAAAATATACATTTTTCAGTTTTATTTCAGCCGCTGCTACTTGTGTATTATATTTACCGGTTTGGTATGTTCTGGGTGAGTATTCCGGTATGACGGAGCCACCCATTCCACTCATCGGGACCATGTCAATTCCGGTGGCGGGAGCCATTCATTCCGAAAAGGAGACCATAAGAAAACGGGAACGATGTCTGTCCGCACAGAGGAGAGACCATCAGTCCCGTTTATGTTTACTTCAGTTTCGAATAGTCTTCTCTCAATGAGTTTCCCTGCAGCTGGATAGTATAGGAGGAATTGACGATCCGGTCCAGGATCGCATCAGCGACAGGACCTGCGCCGAGCCTTTCGTGCCATCCTTCCGGGGTCCATTGGGAGGCAAAGATCGTCGACTTCCTATTGGTCCTGGATTCCATCAGTTCCAGCAGATCATTTCTCTCTTCAGGGCTGGCGGCCACAAGAAGGAATTCGTCCAGTATGAGAAGATCGTACTTCTGCAGCTGTCTCAGATACTGACGGAACTGCCCCTGGATCTTCCTTGCCTCGAATTCGGAAAACAGTTCAGGAAGACGGATGTATTTCGTCTTGTATCTGGAATGACAGGCATTGATCCCGAAGGCGCAGGACAGCCAGGTCTTTCCGCATCCGGAAGCCCCGATCAGGATGATGTTGAGATGGTTGCGTATGTATTCGTTGGTACCGAGCTCTTCGATCAGTCTCTGATCCAGCTTTCTTTCCGGTTTGTAGTTGACTTCCGCAAGGCGGGCACTGCTGTCATAGAACTGAGCTTTCTTTATCAGTGTATCGATCGTGGAGGAGATCCTCGCATCGTATTCAAGAGAAACCATCCTTGAAAAGCGTTCGTCAAAAGACATGCGCTGACATTCGGGATCGGACATCTGGCGTTCATACTCTTCCCTCATTCTGGGAAGTCTCATCATCTTCAGCTGGTATGTGATCTCATCCTTACTCATGAGCGTTTGCCTCCATAGTAGGAAGAGCCTCTTACCAGAGCGTGATCAGCGGATTCCTCCTTCGTCTTTTCCGGTTTCTGAGTCTCATCCTGTCCCGCTTCCAGGATCAATCTGATATTCTTATAGGTGGGATTGGAAATGTGATCAAGCGCCAACTGACACGCATTCTCCAACCGGAGGGCTGTGTATTTATCTGATAGTTTCAGGATGGATATGCAGCCTTTATAGGACTGTTCCTCAACGCTGTAGCGGTGAATGTGCCTGTCGATCACCTGATAGGTGTTGGGGCCGATCGACTTTGCCCAGTTGAGGAAACGGTCGGCGTTCCACTGATACAGCTGATGGTTTTCGGGCATATGGATCTCCAGCGTGGAATACTGATTCCTTCTGCCATACAGGCGTCTGTGGGATGCGATCTGCGTCCCTTTATAGAATACGTTGATTGCGTCCTTGGTCAGTTTCACGTCGACTTTCTTTCCCGCATACTCATGAGGAACGGAATAGTTCATCTTATCGACCTGGATGTGATAGTTCATCTGGACGGTCGCGATCTTCCAGGAAGAAAGTTCATAGGGATACTCAGGCAGAGACTTCATGAAGGGCTTTTCTTCTTCTTCATAGACCGATCTTCTGGAACCGTCCTTTTTTTGAAACGGCTTATCGTTGAATCTGTCCAGCTCAATCCGTATCGCTTTATTCAGTGATTCGATGGAAAAGAACTTCCTGTTGCGCAGCTTCCCGATGATTGCGTTGGTCACATTGCCTACAGCACCTTCCACGGCCGCCTTGTCTTTAGGCATTCTGACACGAGCAGGAATGATCGTGATGTCATAGTGATCGGCCATTTCCTGATAGGCCTTATTCGTAACAGGGTCTTCATATTTTCTGTTGGATATCACTCCCGTTTTGAGATTGTCCGGGATCAGCAGTCTGGAGACACCGTCAAAGTATTCAAACATATGGATATGACAGTTTATCCAGTCATGGATCTTCATGGATGGACAGGCTTCCACATAGGAAAACATACTGAATGGCAATGTGCCGACGAACAGATAGGCAGTGCTTATCTCTCCCGTGTACTCATCGAATACCTCCATCGTCACTCCGTCCCAGTCCACCTGGATCCTGTCAGCCGGCTTGTGGCTGATATGCATCGTGAGCCTGTTTTTCCTGACATATTCGGCATACTTGTCGAAGAACTGCGTCCGCTTGTAGGATGGCAGCTTCTGATCGCGGCATTGCGATACATACTCTTCGTAGAGTAAGGAAAGCGTAACACCGTCCTTCAGTAGTTCCTTATGGCAGTATTCATAGTCAGGCTGTACGTATTCCGGGATATACTTCTTATCCGGAAACAGCAGCGATGTCAGCTCATCTTCTGAAAGATCAGCGATCTTCTCCATGGTGAGCTTCAGTTTTTCAGCGGCTTTGATCGCGGGAGCCACGGTACGGTCTCTTGATACCTTCATCATCCCGGCGATCTGACGCTGAGAGTTTCCCTCAAAGTAAAGTCTGAGGATTCTCTTATTGTCACTCATAAAAACACCTCCATTTCTGTAAGACAATAAGCGGATTAACCGCAATCTCATCTTACTCTATGGAGGTGGTCTCTGCAGCGGACGGATACAACATTATCAAAGTGGCATCCTAAGCGGAACAGGTGGCTCCCAAAATCGGACAGAGTGGTCCCGACTTAGCGGAATATTCAACAGCTTCTAATCTTTTTTTATCAATTATTTGTTTACTATAAAAAGAATCTGGAGTGTTATATATAATTCCCTCAGGAATTGCAACAAAAGTTTTTCCTTCTTTATTAGTTGAATCTAATGCTTTTATTTTATAGTGCCAATCTGCACGAATCGTTTTTTCATTTTCTTTATATTCAAACGAACTGTCTTTATCTTTTATTGAAGGAACAAATGTTCGTAGATTAAAAGGTGGTTGAGCGAAAGAAACATCATATCGATCTGTCAATTCTTTTTGTAACACATCACCTATTTCAGTACTAAATTGAGATTTATAGATAATTCTTCTCATATTGGAAAAGAAAGATTTGTGTAATGTTGATCTACAATCGGACATTCGTATGGATATTCCTCTGTCGCATAATCAGGAATAAAACTTCCAACAACATCTTCATAATGAACATTATTTTTATAGTTTTTTAATGTACTCTCATCCATTAAATTGATGTAATCATAAATATCAAAAGCCCCCTGAATCTGTGCTTATAACATACAATAAAAAAAGACGGATTTCCGTCTAATTCTGATTTCTTCTTTATACCTGTATCGAATCCCAAATCTCTGTAGCATAATCGATGACTGGGATATAATACTGCGTAAATTTCAGTTTCCGGATGAAGTATTTTTTTCCTTCTTCCAGGGTAAGTCCTTCTTGCTTCATGGCCTTAACCATATTTCTGGTCCATTCTCTATCCCATTCACAAAGATTATAATCGTAACCGCCATTAACACGTTCGAGCTTTTCATCTAGTAAAGCCATTTTGTCTTTCATAAGAGCTTTCCTCCTTAATCATTTTCCATTATTATATACGAACAGGATGGATAATAAGGCAATACATATAATAATATGATTCTTGTTGGTACCCTCAATTCCATCAAACAAGATTCTTTTTTATAGGCGAATAGAAACAATTACGTTATTGGCAAATAATATTTCATTTATAGTTGTAGAAAAAATCTCAATTTATATTTTATGTTTACTAAACTTTTATATATTATTATTATTATTTAATATTTAATTCTTTAAACAATTTATCTTTCTTTTCTTTATATCCACCTAAAAAATATGCACAAACACTATCATCATTATCAAAGATGTTGCTATGTTTAGCTAATGCATTTGCTCTACAACCACCTAAACAATCATATTTATATTTACATTTATTACATTTTTCATTATTTTCTAAGAAATCTTTAGCTTTCTTATTAGCAATATCATATAAATATGAACTATTAATAATATCTTTAAGATCATCATTTAATATATTTAAAGCATTTTCTTCAACAATTGTAGACATCATAGATGCACAAGGAAGTATTTTACCAGTAGAAGTTATATAGAAAGATTGTTTTAATGATTTACATAAATAATATTTGTTTTCATTATCTGAATTACATTTATTTTCAAATGTAGAAAAAACTTCTTTGCTTTTAGCATTATATCTAAATAAACCACCTAAAGATATATCAGCTTGTATTCTGTCATTCAAATAATGTGGTATATATTCTAAATATTTATCATATGCTTCTTCAATAGAAATACCATGTTCATTGGCATATGCTAACCATTCGCCTGAGTTAATAACATTTGATATTCTTACATTACTTACACCCAGACTATCAAGATATTTAACAGTGTCTCTGATTGAATCAATATTATCTTTAAATATGACCATCGCTACTTCACATTCAAATTTATTTTCTATACATAATTTAATGGCATCTATGGCATACTTTTCAGCATTTTCTACACCCCTTAACCAATCATGATATCCAATACCATCAAATGATATTTGAATCTTAGGATTTTGATTATATTCTTTAAATAAATCATAGATATCTTGTTTAAGTAATAAACCATTTGTATATAGTGTTGTAAGATGTATACCTTGTTTAGATAATTCTTTTATTATTTCTTTAAATTTAGGATGAGCTAAAGGTTCTCCTCCAGTAATTTGAATATTTCTAATACCACATTCATTTAATTTATTAATTACTTTTATACAATCTTCTAGACTCATTTCATCATATTTCGCATGTGGTGCAGACATAAAACAATGTTTACATTTATAATTACATCTACCAGTTATTGAAAACTGTATACCATCTTTAAAATAATTATCATATGAATGATATTCTTGGTAATATTTTAATTTTTGATCATCATTTATTCTAAGAAGATTACCATTAATAAAAGATCTCATAATTTTTTGATCATCTTCATTTAATTCTTTGATATTAATTTCAGTTACACCATCACAATCCAATAATAAAGAATATTCTTCTTTAGAAAAGAAATGTGTTTTACCTTTTTTTATATCATATAAAGCAAAAGGTAAACCTTTATAACCACATAAACTATATTGGTCATTTAATATATATTTCATATTTCACCTTTATATTAAAATAAACACATGAG